>PFWI01000277.1:0-832 GCA_002791075.1 bacterium (Candidatus Ratteibacteria) CG_4_9_14_3_um_filter_41_21
TTATTGTCTCCACTTATCAAGCGGTCAGTGGCACCGGAAAGGCAGCGGTCAAGGAATTGGAGAAAGAAGCGAAAGATTTTCTTGAAAACAGAGATACTAAACCTGAAATTTACCCGCATCAAATAGCCTTCAATCTATTCCCGCAGGTTGGAAATCTCAGCAAAGAATATCCCGGCTATTATGCCGAGGAGGTAAAGTTTATTCGGGAGACCAGGAAAATTCTCGGAGAACAGGATTTAGCTATCTCGGCTACCTGCGTGAGAGTTCCGGTTTTTAATGCTCATAGCGAAGCAATTACGGTAGAGTTTGAAGAAAAAATGAGTCCGGAGGACGCAAAACAGATGCTAAGGAATTCTCCCGGCATCAAAGTTATTGATGAACCGGAGAAATTTCTTTATCCTACCCCATTTGATGTTTCTGGTAAGGACGAGGTTTTTGTCGGCCGCATCCGTAAAAATCCTCTTTTCCCCAATAGCCTGGATTTATGGGTTGTAGGCGATAATATCCGTAAAGGAGCCGCCTTAAACGCAATCCAGATTGCCGAATCATTAATTAAAGATTCTAAAAATTGATTTAGACTTTCTTGATAGATTATCTTTTCACCTTCCCTGAATTATCTGAAATAATTGAGTTTTTGTTTTTTCGCTCTTTATGATAAAATTAGAGAAATAAAAGGGTAGGTACCGAAACGGTTAAACGGAGCAGACTGTAAATCTGCCGGCGATTGCCTTTGGAGGTTCGAATCCTCCCCTGCCCACAAGTGTAGTCAAGGGAGAATAGGTCGGATTCCCAGCCCGCCTCACTGACTCGGCGGGCCTGCTAACAACGCTCC
>PFWI01000277.1:890-4890 GCA_002791075.1 bacterium (Candidatus Ratteibacteria) CG_4_9_14_3_um_filter_41_21
GTCAAGGGAGAATAGGTCGGATTCCCAGCCCGCCTCACTGACTCGGCGGGCCTGCTAACAACGCTCCTTATTCGTCGCGTTAGCAGCCTCCCCTACCCACTTAAAACATTTACCACGAAAGCACGAAGTTAAAGAAGATACGAAAGAAAATAGCAACCACGAATTTCTCGAATTATACGAATTATTAAAGAGTAAAAAGAATAATGTCATTCTGAATGAAGTGAAGAATCTCATGAGACCCTTCATTGACATTCAGGGTGACACTTCGTGTCAGTTTTTAATTAGAGAAATTCGCGTAATTCGTGGTTAGAGTATTTTGTAGTTTTTCGTGCTTTCCCCTCTTTTTGCCCGCCAGTGAAGATTGGGCGGATAGAGGGGACTTTCAAGTTTTTCCTCCAATACTACTGGCGTCCGCCAATATTGCTGGGCGGATTGATTCGCCAATATTCTGGGCGAACGTGTCTTCGTGGTGATATGTATAATTTATGCGGGCGTAGTTCAATGGTAGAACGTCAGCCCTCCAAGCTGATCGCGTGAGTTCGATTCTCATCGCCCGCTCACAAAATATCGGACGCAGATTAACGCAGATACACGCAGATAAAGACTAATAAACTATAATATTAAAAACTTTCATTATCCGCTTCATTAGAATCCTGTTTTATCCTGATGTTATCTGCGTCCCATAACATACTTATGAAAATAGAATTGAAAGAATTGAAAGATTGCGGGAGAGAACTAAAAATAGAGGTTGAGAAAGAGAAGGTAGAAAAGGAATTTAATGCCATCTATTCCTATCTGGAAAGGACAGCAAGGATTCCCGGATTTCGTCCGGGGAAAGCTCCGCTAAGTATCATCAAAACTCATTTTAGAGAAGAAGCCAGAGAGGAAGTCCTCGGGAAATTAATTCCGGCGACGCTGAAGGAAGCACTGGAAGAGAAAAATCTTGCCTCAATCATTGAGCCGGCAGTTTCAGAGATAGATTTGCAAGAAGACAACCTCAAATACACTGCCTATTTGGAAGTAATGCCTGAAGTTAAACTGGGCGCTTACACCGGACTCATTATTAGAAAAGAAAAAAGAAAAATAGAAGAAAAAGAAGTAGAGGAAACGTTAGCAAAGACTAAAAAATCGCTTTTGGTGGAAGAAACCTCAATCGAGCGGGAGAGACAGAAAAAAGAGGTCAGAAAAAATCTGGAATTAAAATTGGTCTGGGAAGAGATGAGGGAAGAGGAGGAGCAGTTATTGAGCCAACTGGAAAAAGACAGCCAATTACAGGTGCCGGCTACCCTAGTCCAGAGGAGACTTTCCGAAATTGCCTCAGCGCATTTTTCCCGTTTAGAATTAACCGGGAAAAATAACGAAGAAAAAGAACAAATAGCTAAAGATTTAATTGAGAAATTAAAACCGCAGGCCTATCGGGATATAAAAACCTTGTTTATTTTAAAAGAGATTGCGGAAAAGGAGAAGATAGAAGCAACGGAAGAAGAAGTCTCGGAAAGAATAAAACAAATTACCCGGTTAAGACGGGAAGCAAAAATAGAGAGAGAGCCGGAAAATAATGGAGAGATAAAAGAGCAGTTAAAACAGGAGAAAGTTTTTGAATTTATAAAAAAGAGAGCCAGGATTATCTGGAAACCGGAGAAAAAGATTGTTTTAAGTTGATGTATCAAAAAATATTACAAATTATTGAGCGGGAATTTAATTTAGAAAGTCTAAAGAGAAATAGCAATCAAATCTATAACTACGAGAGAAATTTCTCTTATGAAAATTTCCATAAATCTGCTGATTTCTGTCTTAATCAATTTAAAGAATCAGGGATTTCTGACGTTGAAAAGATTTCTATCTCTTCTGATGGAGAAACGACCTATCTCGACCATATTATGCCTGAGGCCTGGGAGATTGAAGATGCTGTTCTGGAGATAATTGAGCCAAAAGTTTTTGATACAATTTTAGCCAACTACAAAGAGGAGGTATTCTGTGTTGCCAATAGATGTGCTCCTACACCAAAAGATGGAATAATTGCAGAAGTAGTAAGTTATGAGGAGATGAACTCCGTCAGAGATATATCTCTGACGGGGAAGATCGTCTTTATCCAATCTGCTCATCCCAAGACAATTAGAAAAGAAGTGGTTAAAAAAGGAGGAATTGGCATCATCTCCTCCTATTCTGAAGGTTATCCCGATCTCCCCGATGGCACCTGGTGGATAAATGGTTGGGGAGAAGGGCCTGGATGGTACAAAATCAAAGAGGAAAAAGGGATATTTTGTTTTTCCATCACCCCGCGAAAAGGAGATTATCTGACAAAGTTGCTTAAAAAAGGTGCGATTAAAGTAAAAGCTTTGGTGAAAAGCAAAATTTATCGCGGTTCTATTGATACAATAAGTGCACTTCTTCCCGGCCAAAGGAAAGAGGAAATTTTGCTTTTAGCCCACGTCTATGAACCGTTTCTTAATGATGACGCTGTCGGAGGAGCTACTCTCATTGAGATTGCCAGACTATTAAATGCTCTAATAAAAAATGGTAAACTTTCTCCCTTAAAAAGAGGAGTAAGATTTTTAATCTCACAGGAAAGATATGGTTTCGCTCAATTTTATCAGGAGAAAGAGAGAAGAGACAGAATAATGGCGGCGGTGAGTCTTGATACGATTTCCTGCGATTATCGCAGAACCGGGAAACCAATTAATGTAAGAATGAATCCGGCAAGTTCTCCGTTTTTCGGGGATTTGCTTTTGCAAAATATGGCAAAAAATTATCTATCTTCTTATCCCTGCCAAATGGAGAGGGGGAATTTCTCCGACGATACCTTCATTGCTGATAAAACTATTGGAATTCCAGTCAATTGGCTCTGGACCGACCCGGGGAAATACCACCATAATTCTTTAGAGGCATTTGATAGAATCACTGATTGGAATTTAACCGAAAGGCTCATTACTCTTATTGCCACCTACGCCTATTTCTTGGCTTCGTTAGATAAAAGAGAAATTAACTATTTAAAGAATCTTCTTTTAATCGAAGCAAAGATAAATATTCTGGAGGAAAGCAATAGATTAATTAGTTATAATGAGGCAATAGAGAGATTGAACTTTAATATTTCCTGGCAGAAAGCACGATTTGTTTCTTTAAAGAAATTAAGTCCAAAAGAGAAAACAGAGGATTTAGAAAAGGAATTAGAAAAAATATCTGAAGAAGAAAAAAGGAAAGTTTTATCCCTGCTACCAAAAGAGAGAGTTGGGGAAAAAGAATTGACCAAAAAAGAAAAAATCGCCGAAAACATTGTTATAGAAAGGATAACCCCCGGCTTTCCCTTTTCTTTAGCCAGAGTGCCATTTGAACAAAGGAGAAATAAACCGGCGTTTGCCGATGAAGCTCTAAATTGGGCAGATGGGAAAAAGGACCTCTTGCAGATTTTTAGATTATTGAATTATGAATTAGAGGAGAGGCTAAGCGAAAAACAGTTTTCTGATTTAATAAAATACTTTGTTTTTTTAGATAAATATGACTATCTAAAAATTCATTATAAAGTTAAATTAAATAAAGAAATCCTTAAAAAAGATTTAAAAAAATTGGGTATTAAGAAAGGCGACAAACTAATGGTTCATTCTTCCTTATCAAGCCTTGGCTACGTTGAGGGTGGAGCGAAAACAGTCTGTGAAGCCTTGATGGAAACTATCAGTGAAAAAGGGATTTTAATGATGCCTACCTTTAATCATGATGCTCCATTTGAGAAAGGTGGTCCGGGATACTATAGCCCAAAAGAGACACCGACAAAGAATGGAATAGTGTCGGATACGTTCTGGAGGATGAAAGAGGTTTATCGCTCCTTAAATCCTACTCATCCTTTTGCGGCCTGGGGCAGGGAAGCTGAAGGGTATGTGGAAAATCACCACAAGGTCACTACGATGGGGGAAGGCTCCCCCCTTGATCTATTAGAAAAAAACGGAGGGAAGGTTTTATTACTTGGCGTAGACTATCCCTCCAATACCTTTCATCACGTTGTTGA
>PFWI01000020.1 GCA_002791075.1 bacterium (Candidatus Ratteibacteria) CG_4_9_14_3_um_filter_41_21
AAGATATTCTTAGGCGTAAAAGATAATGGCAAAGTCAAGGGGATCCAAATTAGTAACAAATTAAAATCTCAAATTCAGGATATGGCTAACAACTGTGACCCTAAAATAAAGGTAGTTTTAGAAGAAGTTGGGAATATTCTCGCAATAAACGTTCAGGAAGCCAAGGATAAACCTTGTAAATGTTCTTCGGGTTTTTACAGAAGAATTGGACCAAACACGCAAAAATTAACACGAAATGAGCCGTTGCCGAAATTAAAAATTGCTTGATTGGACAGGGGTTTTAGCCTTGTCCAATTTACAAAATTTTACAAACTCAAAGAGGCTTTTTTATAAAATTAAATTTCTGCTCTTTGACAATTAGAAACGGGAAACCACACTACTATTGGTAAAAGAGTAAAAATATCTTTCTTTCTCTTCCTTTTTATAGTAACATAAAAAAGGCGATTTTGTAAAAACAGATCTATTGCATAGGAATTTCCTTTTTAGCGAACAGGGAGGTTCGCACTACATAGAGCTTCCCCTTTTCTCACAAAAGGGGTGGCAACGAAGTTGACGGGGTATTTGTAGTGCGAGGCTTTTAGCCTCGCTGATTTAAAGATTTTTTAGGCAATTTGTCCAATTCGCTTCTGATTTTCAAAGAACAATTATCTCGAATCCCTTACAGGATAAGGGTTTCGTGAGTTTTTGCTAAAAATTTAAGTTTAATTTCGGCAACGGCTCATCTTAAAATAAAACTATGACAGTTAATTTAATTGCATAGGAATTTCCTTTTTCTAACCACGAATTAACGCGAATTACTCTAATTCGTAAAATTCGATAAATTCGTGGTTTTATAACTTGTCCTGAAATATTTATCACAGAGGACACAGATTTCTAACGGAGAGGACACTGAAGACCTCAGTAAACCACGTCATTGCGAGGAGTCCGCGTCCGAGAAGCGGACGACGAAGCAATCTCAAGAAGTAAAGGGATTGCCACGCTCCTTTCAGTCGCTTGCAATGACAGGTAGTGAACATTTGCAAAAGGTATGAGGCAGAAGAAAAGAGGAATCTTTTATCCGGATACTATGTTTCCTAATGGAGAGGTTGGGCCTTCTTTAAAGAAGGATTAAATGGGTTAGCATTAATATGGTAGAAATTATCCCCTTTATAAGCTCCTCCTTTTCATCCAATGCGTATCTTCTTAAAGCAAAGAAGATTACCCTTATTGATGTGGGGATGGAGCCGGAAAATCTCCTGAAGAAATTAAAAAAGGAAATTGCTCTTGAAGAGTTGGCACTGATTATCCTTACCCACAGCCATCCTGACCATACTCTTGCCCTTCCTCCTATTCTCAAAGCAACCAAAGCCAGGGTTGCTCTTCACGAGCAGGAATTAAAAAGCGGGATAAAATCAATGATGGGTTTTCCTGTTCCTGAAATTAAGCCGGATATTCTTTTAAAAGGAGGAGAGAAGCTGGACTTAGGAAATTTTTCCTTAGAGGTGATTCATACCCCGGGCCACACGCCGGGTTCAATTTGTCTCTATCAGGATGGAATTCTATTTTCCGGTGATACCGTCTTTGCCGGCGGCAACATTGGCCGAACGGATTTAGGTGGCAATAGCAAGGACTTGCTTTCCTCGGTTAAAAAATTAACCCGGCTGCCCGTAGAAATCGTCTATCCCGGTCACGGAGAATCTATCCAAAAGAACGCTAAAGAAGAAATTCTCTCCTGCCTCCAATCAGCAGAAGATACGCTGATTTCTGTATAAATTTGGATTTACGCCTTTTGCATAGTATAATAGTAATAGGTTAGTTTCTCTAAAACTATTACTGATTACAGAGATTAAACTTCTTGATTACGGTGATTAAAGATAAAAATCACTGTAATCTCCTTTATAATCACTGTAATCATATGGTATTTCAGGAAAACTTAACTCTTACGTATAATAATCAATACGGCCGGGGTGGCGGAATGGCAGACGCAACGGACTTAAAATCCGTTGGAGGGAAACTTCCGTGAGGGTTCGAGTCCCTCTCCCGGCATTGCTTCTTTGGAGGACTCGAAAGGGACGCTGTGCGAGGAATAACGAGCACGAGATAGCGTCGGGTGCGAGTCGGTGAGCACCCTGACCGACGAATCCGCCAGAGTTCTTTGGCGGACGAGGAGACCCTGTTTATGAGTCACGATGAATAAGAGTAACGAAATAGGCGGGGGGCCGACCGGAACGGAGTGGAGGCGCCGAGTCCCTCCAGACCTGCTCAAGGGGAAAAATGGGTCGGGACTTCCAGCCCGCCTCATCCCGAAGGGATCCCTTTGGGACATCTCGGCGGGCGTGCTAAGCAATGCTCCTTATTCGTCGCATTAGCACCCCTCTCCCGGCACTTTCTATCGATCCGCCCAGAAGGATTGGCGGATCTCCCACGCTAACATTATTTTGCAGGGTTTAGTCAAATGAGGTATAATGAATGGAAAATATGAAAATTTGGTTAAACGGGAAACTTGTTCCGAAAGAGGGAGCCAGGGTTTCGGTCTTTGACCACGGACTTCTCTATGGGGATGGGGTTTTTGAAGGTATTCGCAGTTATAATGGCCGGATTTTTAAATTAACCGAACACCTGGAAAGACTTTACCGAAGCGCTAAATCCATTATTCTGAAAATCCCTTTATCCAGCGGGGAATTGGAGGAAGCAATTATAAAAACTTTACGCGCCAATAACCTCAAAGACGCTTACATTCGGGTGGTCGCAACCAGAGGAGTGGGTGACTTAGGCTTGGATCCCGCTAAATGTTCCTCTGCCACCGTCTTTATCATCGCCAGCAAAATCCAGCTCTATCCCGAAGAATTGTATGAGAAGGGTTTAAGTCTCATAACTGCGTTTACCCGGCGCAATGACATTAAAACTTTGAATCCGGCAGTCAAATCCTTAAATTACCTTAATAATATTTTGGCAAAAATCGAGGCAACCAATGCCGGGGCATTGGAAGCAATTATGCTCAACAAGGATGGCTATGTGGCGGAATGCACCGGAGATAATATCTTCATGGTTAAAGAAGAAGCCCTTCAAACCCCGCCAGCCTCAGCCGGCATTCTGGAAGGGATTACCAGAAATAGTGTGATTGAATTAGCGCAATCTTTCAAAATACCAGTAAAAGAAAATCTGCTTACCCGCGATGACCTCTACGGCGGCGATGAGGTTTTCCTTACCGGAACGGCAGCCGAAATTATCCCGGTAACCAGAATTGACGGAAGAATTATTAAGGAGGGCAAGGTTGGCCCTTTGACTCAAAAACTAAGGGCTGGTTTCAAAAAATTGGTAACTTGTGAAGGGAGAGAATATGCTCTGTGAAGAATGCGGCCGAAAAGAAGCAGCCTTTCATTACACGGAAATTATTAACGGGTTCGCCACAGAACTGCATCTTTGCGAGGATTGCGCCCAGAAAAAGGGGATTAATTTCCCGGCGTCATTTTCTTTCGCTGATCTCTTGGGCGGATTGTTGGAATCTGAATCTTTACCCTCTTTAGCCAGAGAGTCAAACTGTAAAAATTGCGGGCTTTCCTATTCTGATTTTAAAAAAAGCAGTTTTTTAGGGTGTTCTCAGTGTTATCGTTATTTTCATCAATCTCTGGAACCTCTCTTAAAGAAGATTCATGGCAGCAGCAAACATATCGGAAAATCCCCCAAAAAGAAAGGGAAAGAAAAGGAAAGAGGAAAAGAAGGATACGATATTGAGCTTTTACAAAGCCAATTAAAAGAAGCAGTGGCTAAAGAAGAATTTGAAGAAGCCGCCAAACTACGCGATAAAATCAAAGAAATAGAAAAAAGCAAATGAAACCACGAATTTATCTAATTACACGAATTAAAAAAAGTAAAAAAACAAAATAATATATCTATTCTAGATTAAATTCGATTAATTCGCGTAATTCGTGGTTAGAAAATCAAAATGCAATTGAATGATTTAGTTGCTAAAACGGCTAACTGGATGAAAAATTCGAAAAACGGGGTTGTCCTTTCTTCCCGCATCAGACTGGCGAGGAACCTGGAGAATTTTCCTTTTCCTCATCGGGCCGGGGAAAAACAACTGCTTGAAATTGCCGGAAAAATCCGTCCTTTTTTAAAAGGGAATCTTGCTTTAAAGAATGCACTGGTTGTAGAGATGGATAAAATCGGCAGTTTAGACCGAGATTTTCTGATAGAACGCCATCTCATCAGCCCTCAATATAAAACAGGCTCGGGGCGATTCCTCGTCATCGGAGAGGGGGAAACCGTCAGCATTATGGTTAACGAAGAAGACCATCTGCGCATCCAGGTATTAGAATCAGGCCTGCAATTGAGAGATTGCTGGCTCCTGATGAATAAACTGGACGATGAATTAAACGAGAGCATTGGTTTTGCTTTCTCGGAAGACTTCGGGTATCTAACTGCCTGTCCCACCAACGTAGGAACGGGAATGCGGGCATCGGTAATGGTTCATCTTCCGGCTTTAAGCATCACCAGAGAGATTCATAAAGTTCTTCCTGCCCTCACCAAACTGGGAATTGTGGTAAGAGGAGTTTATGGAGAAGGAAGCGAAAGTAAAGGCAATATCTTCCAGGTCTCCAATGGGGCAACCCTGGGAAAACAGGAAGAAGAGATTGTTAACCAGATGGAAAGTCTGGTGAAACAACTGATCAATTATGAGAAAAAAGCTCAGAAAAATTTAATCTTTCGCCAAAAAGACGCTTTTGAAAATGACATCTGGAGAGCCTACGGGATTTTACATAACTCCCGGCTTTTAAGCAGTCAGGAGTCAACCTCTCTTCTTTCCACCTTAAGATTAGGGACTGATTTAAACATAATTAACCTGAAAAGAGAGACAATTAATGAACTTTCTATTCTTACTCTTCCCGCTCATATCCAGAAAATCATCGGGAAAAGTTTATCCCCTCAGGAAAGGGATAGGGCGCGGGCAAAGTTAATCAGGGATAGGCTGAAAGAGAATTAAAAGCGACGAAGTCATTGCGAGCCTTGTCATTGCGAGCGAACAGAGTGAACGTGGCAATCTCAATGAGATTCCTCGCTTTGCTCGGAATGACACTTCGTGTCAGTTAAAAGGGTAAGAGTTAAGTTATCCTGAAATACCATATGATTACAGTGATTATAAAGGAGATTACAGTGATTTTTATCTTTAATCACCGTAATCAAGAAGTTTAATCTCTGTAATCAGTCCCAAAGGGATGGCTTAGCCATAATAGTTTTAGAGAAACTAACCTATTACTTAAAAGGAGTAAAAAATGTTTGAAAGGTTTACCAATCGGGTAAAGAAGGTTTTAGATTTAGCTAAGGAGCAGGCGCTGCGTTTGGGACACAATGAGATTCGGACCGAGCACTTACTCCTTGCCTTAATTCGCGAGGGTCAGGGAGTAGCAGTCGCCGCCCTGCAGATGATGGGCCTGGATTTGGAGCAGGTAAAGTTGGAGGTGGAAAAGCTAATTAGAGTCGGCATTCCCCTTTTAGTGATTGGAGACGTTCCCTTAAGCCGCCAGGGGAAAAAATCTCTGGAACTCGCGGTGGAAGAAGCCAGGGGTTTTGGTCATAACTATATCGGGACCGAGCACTTACTTCTTGGTTTAATCAGGGAAGGAAATGGTGTTGCCGCTCAAGTTCTTGATCAATTAGGAATTGTCCTGGAGAAAACCAAGGAAGTAATTATGCAACTTTTGGGTGGAGAAGCAAATGCGCCAAAAATGAAAGGCGAACCTTCCCACAAAACGCGGACAAAAACTCCGGCGCTTGACGCTTTTGGAGGAGACTTAACAAAATTAGCAAAAGAAGGAAAACTTGACCCGGTTATCGGCCGGGAAAAAGAGATTGAAAGAATCACCCAAATTCTTTGCCGGAGAAAGAAAAATAACCCGGTTCTCCTGGGAGAGGCTGGAGTGGGGAAAACCGCCATCGTGGAGGGGTTTGCGCAAATTATCGCTTTGGGAAATGCCCCTGAAATTTTAAAGAATAAACGAGTAGTGATGCTTGACCTCACCTCAATGGTAGCGGGAACAAAATACCGCGGAGAGTTTGAGCAGAGAATAAAAGCAGTGATGAATGAAATTGTCAATTCAAAGAATATTATCGTTTTCATTGATGAACTCCACACTCTGGTAGGAGCAGGCGGAGCCGAAGGGGCAATTGATGCTTCCAATATTTTAAAACCTGCTTTATCCCGGGGAGAAATACAGTGTATTGGCGCCACCACCCTTAATGAATACCGCAAATATATTGAAAAAGACGCTGCTTTAGAGAGGAGATTTCAGACGGTCATTGTAAATCCTCCTACAGCGGAAGAGACCATTGAAATTTTAAAGGGACTACGCGAAAAATACGAAACTCATCACAAATTAAAGATTACCGATGCTGCATTAGAATCCGCGGCCAGGCTTTCCGATCGCTACATTTCCGGAAGGTTCTTGCCGGATAAGGCGATTGATTTAGTTGATGAAGCGGCTTCCCGGCTCCGGCTAAATCTTTCCATTCTTCCCGGAGATTTAAAGGAGGAAGAGAAGAAAATTGCCAGGGTAAACGAGGAGAAGGAAGAGGCCAGTTCCCATCAGGATTTTGAAAAAGCGGCGAAATTGCGTGATAAAGAAAAAGAACTTAAGAGCAAATTTGAGGAAATGAAAAAGAAATGGCAAGCCACCGGACCAAAGAGGAAAAATGAGGTGGGCGAAGAGGATATTGCCAACATTGTGGCTAACTGGACCGGTATTCCCGTAATCCAACTTCAGAAAAAAGAAAGCCAAAGATTATTGGAGATGGAGAAAGGACTTCATCAGACGGTAATCGGACAAGATGAAGCAATAATCGCTTTATCCCGGGCAATCAGAAGGTCCAGAGCCGGGCTCAAAGATGCCAAGCGCCCGATTGGTTCCTTTATCTTTTTAGGCCCCACCGGGGTCGGAAAAACCTTATTGGCGCGCGCATTAGCAGAATTCCTCTTCGGCTCTGAGGATGCTTTAATTCAGATTGATATGTCCGAATATATGGAGAAATTTGCGGTAAGCCGGCTGGTGGGTGCTCCTCCGGGTTATGTCGGTTATGAGGAGGGAGGGCAACTCACGGAAAAAATCAGGAGAAAACCTTATTCAATAATTCTTTTAGATGAAATTGAAAAGGCGCATCCGGATGTCTTTAACATCCTTTTGCAAATTCTGGAGGATGGAAGGCTCACTGATTCTTTGGGAAGAACCGTTGATTTTCGCAATTGCATCCTTATTATGACCTCAAATATAGGAACGGAAACTTTGAAGAAGCAGGGAGTTCTTGGTTTTAGCAAGCAGGACGAGGAAACCGGTTACGAAGCGATGAAGAGTAAATTACTGGAGGAGGCTAAACATACATTCCGGCCGGAGTTCCTTAACCGGCTTGATGAGGTTATTGTTTTCCGGACCTTGACTAAAGAGGAACTTTTAAAGATTACCGATCTGGAAATTGAAAAGGTTAGGGAAAGACTGGCCGAGCAGGATATTTCCATAGAAATGGACAAAAAAGCCAAGGATTTCTTAATCCGCAAAGGATATGACGAAAAACTCGGCGCCCGGCCGCTACGTAGAGTTATCTCCCACCACATTGAAGACCGGCTCAGCGAAGAGGTTCTCAAAGGCACATACAAGAAGGGAGCAAAAATCAAGGTTACCGCGGATGGGGAAAAATTGATCTTTAAGTAAAAGGGAATAAATAATAAATGAAATTTAGTAAATTAGTCAGAATTCTGAAACAGAATGGATTTGAACTTATTAAGGAAAAGGGGTCAATCAGGTATTATGGTAAATCTGGCTGGGATAGATTGATTA
>PFWI01000108.1 GCA_002791075.1 bacterium (Candidatus Ratteibacteria) CG_4_9_14_3_um_filter_41_21
CATCAATATGAAGGGAATTTGTTAAAAAAATTTAGAGAGGAACATTGGGAATTGCCACCTTGGAACTCTCAAGGTTAAGGAAATATCGTATTTCGTCTTTGGGCAACAAGACCGCGGTGAAGTTCCGGGAATACCAAGAGGTGATGTTTGAGGATACAGAGAGGATGTAAAAGAGGGGGGTCTTTATAATTATAATTTTTGAAAAAGAGCCGCTCGAGAAACTTTATGCTAACGGTTGGAAGAAGAATCTTTGGACAGCTTGGGGACTCAAGAAAGTTGCGGATTCTGTCAGCAAATACAGAGGAACTTCACAAGCAGGGATTTGCTGGTGCAAAAGAGGAGGAATTTGAGAATACAATTATAGTTTTCCCAGAAATCTGGAAAGGAAAATTTGACAATAAAGACTACGGGTATGGACTGGTGGTAAGGAAGATTAAAATTGTGTATTTGGATGAAAATTATAGAAAACTTGGGGAAGACACAATGGTGAGTGAAGTTGGCGAATCTCAGCCGCCAGAAGGTGCTAAAATAGCAATTGAAGGATTACCATAAATAATAATTCGTGGTAATATTATTGAGATTGCCACGCTGTTCCTTCGTTTCACTCAGGACGCTCGCAATGACGTCTATGGTTAAAAGAGAAGGTTTAATAAAAACGAGGAGATAAGATTATGAAAGTTGTCAGTGCAAAAGTTTTGGATAAGAGACATTTAGAGTTAATACGGCCAATTTCTAAACATCCAGGAGAATCTATCCAGATTTTTATTCCAAGTAAGGACGAAGAAAACCGCCTGTGGCGAAAGGCTGCAAAAGAGCATTTTTTGAAATTCTACGATATCAATGATGCCATCTACGATAAACTATAAATTTGGCGAGGTTGTCCTGGTTTATGGTTAAAAAAAGATTTAGAAAAGATAGAGAGATTAGCTGTCAACTTTGGAAAGAGAGGTTGTTAAGAAAAGAGTCAAAAAATAATTAGGGGGGAAAATGTTAACAGAGTATATAGAAGAAGCGATGAAAAAAGCAAAATATGAAATTATAAAAGACGAGGAGCCTTATTATGGAAAAATTCCTGAACTTTCTGGAGTTTGGGCTACAGGAAAAACATTAGAAGAATGTAGAAAAAACTTAAAGGAGACAGTGGAAGATTGGATTATATTAAGTGTAAAAAAAGATTTACCTATCCCTAATTTAGGAAAAGAGTCAATCAGAGTTGAGGAAAAGGTAAGTGTCTAAATTAAAGCCAATCTCGTTTAGGGAGTTGGTATCTAAATTGAAAGAATTTGATTTTGAAGGACCATATCCTGGAGGAAAACATCTATTCATGATTAAAGGGAATGAAAGGATAACTCTCCCGAATCCACATAAGAAAGAGATAAGTACTGACCTTCTTATTAGAATCTTGAGACAGGCGGGAGTTAAAAGAGAAGACTGGGCAAAATGAAAAAATTATGAAAAAAACTTTTTTCTTTATTCTTTTTTTGTTTTTTTTAATCGGTGAAACAGGATTTGCCCAAGATAGAAAAGTTATTTCAATTAAAGCAGAAGGGAATGAACTGGTGAGTTCGGAGCGAATTTTTTCTCTTCTGCAGACCAAAGTTGGCGAGTCTTTTTCCGAAATTACCATAAATGAGGACGTAAAGCGACTTTATAAAAGCGGCTATTTCTCTGATGTTAAAGTAGTGGAGCAGGAAGAAAAAGAAGGGATTGTCATCCTCATTAAGGTAGAGGAAAACCCGATTATTGTCAATATTTCTATCAGAGATAACCGAATTTTTAGAAAGAGCGAGATCGGAAAAGCAGTTCCCTTTAAGGTAGGGGATCTTTATAGCGAGAAAAAATTAAAGGATGCAATGATTGCCATCAATGACCTTTACGAGAAAAAGGGCATTTTCTTTACCGAGGTAAAGCCGGAGGTAAAGATAATAGAAAAGAAAGCAACTATTTTGTTTTATCTTAAGGAAGGGAAAGCGGGAAGAATCACGGAGATTCAGATTGAAGGAAATAAGACGTTTTCCGATAAAAAACTCAAAAGGTTAATGAAAATAAAAGAGCGCGGATTTTTCAGGCTTGGCACCTTTAAGAAAGAAGCATTAAAAGAGGACGAAAAGAAAATCGTTGTTTTCTATAAAGAAGAAGGATTCCCCAACGCTCAAATCAATGAGGTCAAGGTTGTCCCGGACAAGGAAAAAAGAAAGATTGCCGTTATAATTGTTATTGATGAGGGAGCAAGATTCTATTTGGGAGAAAGGAAAATTGAGGGCAGCATAATTTTTCCTCCGGACGAATTAAAAGAAAAACTTTTTCTCAAAGCCGGCAGTCCTTATGTTGAAGAAGATATTAATCGCGAAAAAGAGTCTTTGCGCGCTTATTATCTGGATCAGGGTTTTCTTTTAGCGAGAATAGAGCCTTCCCCGGTATTTAATTCTGCCAGTGGCAGGATTGACGTTACCTATAAGATTGAGCCGGGAAATCTCATTTCTATTGAAGAGATAAAAATAAAAGGGAATAACATTACCAAAGACAATGTCATTCGGCGGGAACTAAAAATTAAACCAGGAGAGGTCTTTTCCGGGAAGAAACTAAGGAAGAGTATCGTAAATCTCTCTGACCTTGGCTACTTTAACGACATTGACGTGGACACCGAACCCGGCAGCCAAGCCGACAAAAGAGACCTAATTCTAAAAGTAGATGAGATGGAAAAAACCGGGCTTTTCTCTTTCGGAGGCGGTTACAGCAGTATTGACAAGTTTATTGGTTTTGCAGGGGTAGAGCAGCGGAATTTTGACTGGAAGGACTGGCCGCATTTTGTCGGCGGCGGGCAAAGCATTAAGTTAAGGGCAGATTTCGGGGCGAAAAGAAGAAACTTTTTTCTTTCTTTTACCAATCCCTGGATTTTTGATAAGCCAATTTCATTTGGGTTTGACGCTTACTCTACCAAAAAAGAATGGAATGAATATACCGAAAAAAGGATAGGAGGGGATATCAGATTAGAGAGACGTTTTCTTGATGAACTTTATATCCTTTCCACAATGGTAAAAAGTGAAGAGATTGAGATTTCAGACCTTGAAGCAGGCACTTCTGCGGACCTGAAAAAAGAGGAGGGGAAAAACCGGATTAACAGTATCACCGTTGGCCTTACCCGGGACAGCCGGGATTCAAAGATTAAACCCACCTCTGGCTCCAGGAATAGCGTTACCGTCGAATATGCCGGTTTAGGAGGGGATAAAGAATTTACCAAGGAGATTTTAGATTCTACCTTCTATTTTCCTTTACCGAAAAATTTTATTCTTTCCCAACATTTACAGTTTGGCATTGCTTATGGTAACATTCCTATTTACGAGAAATTCTACGCCGGAGGAGCTGAGACTATCCGGGGGTATCAGGAGCTTTCGGTTGGGCCGCAGGACGCGCTTTCCAATGCCGTTGGAGGCAAAAGCATTCTTTTGGAAAATCTGGAAATCAGCCACCCTCTTTATAAGGATATTCTTTATTGGGCGGTCTTCTTTGACGCCGGAAACGTCTGGGATGAGATTAAAAATTTTGATTTAGGCGAACTTAAAAAAGGAGTTGGTGCGGGCATCCGCATCAAGGTTCCTTTCTTTCAAATTCCAATCAGGATAGATTACGGTTATCCTTTAGACACCGTGTCTGGGGAAAAGAAAGAAGGAAGAGTTCATTTTACGATGCAGTGGGGATTTTAGAGATGACGGGACTTTGCTCACTCGGGCTTCCTTATTCCTCGGCACTATCGTGCCTGCGGCATAACCGCCAACTCGCTCACAAACCCCCGTCATCTCCTTGTTAAGGGGGAGAAAAAAATAGAGGAGGGAAGATGTTTTATAAAAAGATTTTATTGGGTTTGGGGATTCTGGGGATTTTGGGGTTAATGGCAAAGGTACCGCAAACTAAAGCGGCAACATTAGAGATTGGCTATATTGATCTTGCCGAAGCATTTGAAAAGTATCACAAGACCCAGGAGAGCGAAAAGGAATTCCAGGCAGAAAAGGAAAAGAAAGTGGATGAGATTAAAAAACAGGAGGAAAAAATAAATTCATTAAGAACAGAGTTAGAAAAAAAGAAGGGAGTCTTAAAAAAAGAAGAAATCGAGAAAAGGAATGAGGAAATAGAGGAAAAGACCGCTAAACTTTCTCAATTTATCAGAGAAGCAAATACCGAATTAAGCGAAAAGAATACGCAGTTGATAAAAAAACGGTTTGATGAGCTCAAAAAAGCGATTGAAAATTTTGCCAAGAAAAAAAAATCTAGTATAATATTAGAAGAAAAAAGTGTTCTTTACGGG
>PFWI01000191.1 GCA_002791075.1 bacterium (Candidatus Ratteibacteria) CG_4_9_14_3_um_filter_41_21
AATTTCACGAATTAAAAAATAATATTCACCACAGAGACACAAAGACACAGAGTCCACCAAGAATTATAGCTAAATTTTTTCTTGGTTATTCTTTGAGACTTTGAGTCTTTGTGGTTAGGTTTTTATTCGTGTTAATTCGTGGTTAAAAACAAAAAAAAGGAGAGAAAATGGCTAAAGAGAAATTTGAGAGGAAAAAACCTCATGTTAATATCGGAACCATCGGTCACGTGGATCATGGCAAAACTACTCTTACCAGCGCGATTACTTATCTTCTTTCCCAGCATAAAAAGGCAACCTTTTTAAAATTTGAAGACATCGATAAAGCTCCCGAAGAAAAGGAACGCGGTTTAACTATTTCCATCTGTCACGTTGAGTATGAAACGGACGCTCGTCACTACGCCCACATTGATTGTCCCGGGCACGCTGATTATGTCAAGAATATGATTACCGGAGCCGCCCAGATGGATGGAGCGATCCTGGTGGTTTCTGCAGCTGACGGAACTATGCCCCAGACCCGGGAGCATATCCTCCTTGCACGTCAGGTAGGGGTGCCCAGCATTGTCGTTTTTCTTAATAAGACCGATGCTGTATCCGACCCGGAACTCCTGGATTTAGTGGAACTGGAAGTAAAAGACCTTCTCTCCAAGTATGATTTTCCCGGGGAGAAAACCCCGATTGTCAAAGGGAGCGCAACGGCTGCTCTTTCCTGTGGCTGCGCAAAAAAGGAATGTCCCAAATGCGGACCTATTCTGCAATTGCTGGATGCGGTGGACACTTTTATCCCTACCCCCAAAAGAGAGGTGGAGAAACCCTTCCTTCTTTCCGTTGAAGACGTTTTCTCGATTACTGGAAGAGGCACCGTGGCTACCGGAAGAATCGAGCGAGGAAAAGTTAAAGTAGGGGATAATGTAGAAATTGTCGGAATCTCTCCGGAAATAAAGAAGAGTGTGGTTACCGGCGTAGAGATGTTCAGGAAGATCCTGGACTCCGGGGAAGCAGGAGACAATGTAGGATTACTTCTTCGCGGTGTTGAGAAGGAGAATTTAGTGCGCGGGCAAGTAATTGCCGCTCCCGGCAGTATCACTCCCCATAAGCATTTTCGCGCCTCGGCCTATTGTCTCAGCAAAGATGAAGGCGGCAGACACACCCCTATTTTTTCCGGATACCGCCCCCAGTTTTACTTCCGTACTACCGATGTTACCGGAAGTGTGAAATTGCCTAAAGGCACCGAGATGGTAATGCCCGGAGATAATGTTAACCTGGAGATTACTCTGGTTGCCCCAGTGGCGATGGAGAAAGGTCTTCGCTTTGCGATTCGGGAAGGTGGAAAAACAGTAGGGGCAGGAGCAATCAGCGAGATAATTGAATGATAGCAACCACGAATGAACACTAATGAACACGAAAAACAAAGTTCTTATTCGTGTGTATTCGTGGATAAAGATTTAGTTTAATTATGGTAGCGGAAAAAGGAAGGATTCGGATTAAATTGAAGTCTTATGACCATCGGCTTTTGGACCAGTCGGTAAAAGAGATTATTGAAATTGCTAAAAAGAGTGGAGCGAAAGTTTCCGGTCCTATTCCCTTGCCTACTAAAAAGGAAATTTTCACGGTGTTGCGTAGTCCTCATATCGATAAGAAAAGTAGAGAGCAGTTTGAGCTTTGTATTCACAAGAGATTAATTGATCTTGTGGATTGCTCGGTCAGGATTGTTGACGCTCTCTCCAAATTGAATTTACCTGCGGGCGTTGACGTGGAAATAAAAGGGTAGGGAGATACAGAGGGGCGCGAGTCGTCACGAAGGCACACTTAAAGTAAACTTCCTTGTCTTTTTTTTGGGGAAAGAGTAAAAGGAAATAATAATATGGCTATAGGTTTATTGGGTAAGAAAGTAGGAATGGATAGATTCTTTACCGAGGAAGGTAAAGTTATTGGGATAACTACGATTAAAACAGGCCCTTGCTATGTTATTCAGCAGAAAACCGTAGGTAAGGAGGGGTACAATAGTATTCAAATAGCTTTTGAAGAAAAAAAAGAGAGGGTTACTACGAAACCTCTTATCGCTCACTTTAAAAAAGCAAAATTACCTCCTTTAAAATTTGTGAAAGAATTTCGTGCAGAGAATGATGAACTGAAAAAATTTATTCCGGGGACTGAGATAAAAGTTGACCTTTTTAAGGTAGGAGATAAAGTGAATGTTGTGGGCACTTCAATTGGAAAGGGGTTTCAGGGAGTTGTCAAACGCTGGAAATTTAAAGGCGGACCGGCAACTCATGGCTCGATGGGACATCGAGCTCCCGGTTCCATTGGCCATACCGATCCTGCCCGCGTTTTAAAAGGAACGAGAATGAGTGGTCATATGGGAGCAAGAAGGATAACTATTTCCAATTTAGAGATTATAAAAATTGATCCGGATAATAATCTTTTGATGGTGAAAGGAGCGGTTCCGGGTAAGAAAAATAGTTATCTGATCATTAAAAAAAGTAAATGAAAATTAATGTTTATAATAGGGAAGGAAAAATAGTTAAGGAAATTAGCATTGAGGATAAGATTCTGAATAATCCCTTTCTTTCCCTGATTCACCAGGAGGTAGTTTCCTATCTTTCTAACCAGAGATTAGGCACTGCTTCCACCAAGACAAGGTCTGAGGTTTCCGGCGGAGGAAAGCGACCTTGGCGCCAGAAGGGGACTGGTCGGGCCAGAGCTAGTTCAATTCGTTCTCCTCTTTGGAGAGGCGGAGGAGTCATTTTTGGCCCCAAACCGCGTGATTACCATTATTCCCTTCCCAAGAAGATGAAGAAGATTGCAAGAAGAAGTGCCTTTGCCGCTAAAATTAAAGAAGGATCCGTTCTTGTTGTTGATCAGATAAAGGTGGAGAAACCGAAAACTAAAGAGATCGTAAACTTATTAAAAAACTTAAAAGCAGAAGGGAAAATTCTTTTTCTGCTTGAGCATTTGAATAAAAGTTTGGAAAGAAGTTTAAAAAATATCAAAGACATTACGTTTCTTCCCTGGAAAGATTTAAATACCTATCAACTTATAAATAGTGATCATATTATAATAAGTGAGAAAGAGTTTGCTTTATTATGGAAGAATATGATATTATCCGGCATCCGGTAATTACCGAGAAAAGCACTGCTGTTTTTGGGCCAGAA
The DNA here is from genome assembly GCA_002791075.1 of bacterium (Candidatus Ratteibacteria) CG_4_9_14_3_um_filter_41_21. GTDB lineage: Bacteria > Ratteibacteria > UBA8468 > UBA8468 > UBA8468 > UBA8468. The sequence goes on from PFWI01000191.1 coordinate 3,153, forward strand.
AATAAGTATTGCTTTGCCGTAGATAAAAAAGCCAATAAGAAAGAGATCGAAAAAGCAATAGAATTTATCTATAAAGTAACGGTTCTTAAGGTTAATGTTGTGAAAATGGCAGGAAAGAAGAAAAAGGTGCGTTACCAGCTAGGGAAAACCCCTGATTGGAAAAAAGCGATTGTTACCCTAAAAGAAGGAGATAAAATTGACTTTGCGTAAGTACAAGCCAAAAACACCAGGCACCAGGTTTCTCGTCCTTCCTGATTTCAAAGAAATTTCTAAGAGGTCTCCGGAAAAATCGTTACTTTTGTCTCTTAGGAAGAAGGGAGGGCGCAATGAACAAGGAAGAATTACGGTAAGGCATCATGGTGGCGGGCACAAGCGAAAATATAGAATTGTTGACTTTCAAAGAAAAGAGGTGATTCCTGGTAAAGTTATGAGCGTTGAATATGACCCCAACCGCTCAGCAAGAATTGCTCTAATTCAATATCCTGATGGTAAGAAACGATATATTTTAGCACCTTCCGGTCTTCTTATCGGTGAGAAAGTTATTAGTGGGGAGAAAGCAGAGATAAAATCCGGAAATCAGCTTCCTCTTTCTCTTATTCCCGAAGGAACCTCAATCTATAATATTGAGCTCCAGCCGGGGATGGGAGGGAAATTGGTAAGGTCAGCAGGAACGAATGCTACCATTATGTCTAAAGATGCTCACTCTGCTCAGGTGAAACTTCCTTCCGGAGAAATTAGATTGATTAATATCCGCTCTTTGGCTACCATTGGTCAGGTTAGCAATCCTGAACACAAATATATCTCTTTAGGAAAAGCTGGCCGGAACCGGTGGAAAGGAAAAAGACCAAAAGTAAGAGGTGTAGCAATGAATCCAGTTGATCATCCGTTAGGTGGAGGGGAAGGGAAAAGTTCCGGCGGCAGGCATCCGGTTACCCCCTGGGGGAAACCAACTAAGGGGTATAAGACCAGAAAAAAACATAAATATTCTGATAAATCTATTTTGAAACGGAGATAAAAATGGGTCGTTCTCTGAAAAAAGGTCCTTATCTGGACGAAAAACTTTTAAAGAAAGTTAGAAAATTAAAGGAGTTGAGAAAAAGGGATCCCATTAAAACATGGGCACGACGTTCTACTATTCCTCCGGATTTTGTTGGCTATACTTTTAATGTTCATAACGGAAAAACGTTTATCCCGGTTTATATCACGGAAAATATGGTGGGTCATAAATTAGGCGAGTTTTCTCCGACGAGGGTCTTTCGCCATCATGGCACCCATAGTGAAAGGTCATTAGACAAAACATAAAAAATATAATATTATTCAGCCACGAATGCACACGAATATACACAAATTAAAAAACAACTCTCTCACCACAGAGGCACGAAGACACAAAGAAAAGACTAAAATAGCAACCACGAATTTCTCTAATTACGCGAATTAAAAAACAATATTCTAAAGTTCTTAATTAGAGAAATTCGTATAATTCGTGGTTAAAGTATTTTGTTTCTTTGAGTCTCTGTGGCTTTGTGGTTAAATTTTTTCATTCGTGTTAATTCGTGGTTACGGTTAAAATTTATGATGGAAACAAAAGCGACTCTTCGTTATGGCCGGATTGGCCCGCAGAAGGTAAGGGATATCGGCGTTTTAATTTTAGGCAAAGAAGCAAAAATCGCTTTAGGGCTTCTTGCCAATCTTCAGAGAAGAGGAGCTTTTATTCTTGCAAAACTGATTAAATCAGCTTTATCTAATGCCAAAAGCAAGAATCCAAAAACTACTCCTGAGGATTTCTATTTAAAAACGGTGGTTGTTGATGGGGGACCGGTTGCTAAGAGATCTCGAGCCGCGGCTATGGGGAGGTCAACGAGTATTAAAAAGAGAACATCGCATATCACCGTTGTTTTAGCGAACAAAAAAAATGGGTCAAAAAGTTAATCCTATAAGTTTAAGATTAGGAATAATAGAAGACTGGAGATCAAACTGGTTCGCCAAAAGGGGATATGGTGAGTTTATTAGGGATGACCTTTTAATTAGAAATTTTGTTGCCAAGAAATTCATTAGGGGAGGGATTACCCGGGTTGATCTTGAAAGAATAGGTGATAAGGTGAGAGTTATCCTTCATACGACCAGACCGGGAATTGTAATTGGGAGAAAAGGAGCCGAAATTAATCGTCTAGGCGATGACTTGCATAATCTTCTTAAAAAACAGATAGTTATTGATGTTAAAGAAGTGAGAAAACCAAATCTTGATGCTCAATTTGTTGCCGATGCCATTGTCTATCAAATTGCCAAGAATACCTCCTATCGCTATGTGATTAAACAAGCGATAGCATCAGCGATGGCTTCGGGAGCAAAAGGGATAAAGGTTAGAGCTTCGGGTCGATTAGCCGGGACCGAAATTTCAAGGTCAGAACAGTATAAAGAAGGGAAAATTCCTCTCCATACTCTTCGGGCAGTGATTAGTTACGGGGCATCTACAAGCCATACAAAATATGGCACGGTAGGAGTTAAAGTCTGGGTCTATCAGGGAGAAATTTTTAAAAAGGAAGCGGAAAATACAAGGACCGCCCAGAGAATGCAAAGAGGGAGAAATAAAGTCAGTGCTTAAATACAAATTCAATACCATATG
>PFWI01000064.1 GCA_002791075.1 bacterium (Candidatus Ratteibacteria) CG_4_9_14_3_um_filter_41_21
AAAGCAGTCGGTAGAGAGAATGCTGCAGATAAGTTAGATTTATCGCCCATCTTGAAAGAGATGTTTTCGAAATTTTACCTTATCTTAATGTCAGGTATCCATTCCTATCGCTATCTGCCTATTTTTTATGATGTATCCAATTATGGTAAAGATAGATATTTTGCAGAAGTGGAGTTGTGCAAATATTTGACAAGTTATGTTTGTTTATGTATAATTTATTTATCTTAATTCCTACAAATCTAATAAGGTTAATTAGGTTAATAGAATAATAAGGAGGAATGGCCTATGATACGACTTTCTACTAAGGGACGTTATGGAACACGCTTGATGTTGGAATTAGCATTGCAGTATGGCAAAGGACCTGTTCTGCTAAAGGATATTGCCAAAAGACAGGAAATCTCTGAGGGTTATTTAGAACATCTCCTTCCTCTTCTTAAAGCAGCTGGACTCATAAATTCAAGCCGTGGTGCACACGGAGGCTATACCCTGGCTAAGACACCTTTTAAAATAACTCTTAAAGAAATAGTTCAGACCCTGGAGGGCTCATTATCTCCTGTGGAATGCGTTGATGCTCCTGCTGTTTGTCAGAGAGTCCGCTCTTGTGTCACCCGGGATATCTGGAAGAAATTAGGAGAAAAGATCTCAGAGACATTAACGTCAGTGACTCTAAAGGATATGGTTGAGATGCAAAAGAAGAAGGGAGAAACTTCTCCCATATATAACATTTAGTTGCTTTACGAATTGGCAATTGGCAAGAGGAGGAAAGGATGGGAATAAAACTTCCGGATATAGGAAAAATTTCTCCCGAGGTATTTAATAAACTTATTTATCCTCGACTTGGGGCAGAAAAGGAAGAGATAGTGCTTGGCCCTGAGCATGGTGTTGATGCAGGAATAGTAGAAATTGGTAATAAAGTGGTGGCTTTAACCACCGACCCTGTCTTTATCGTGCCTGAATATGGCTTTGAAAGGGCAGCTTGGTTTGCGGTGCATATTCTGGTTTCGGATGTGGTCACCAGTGGTTTAAAACCGGCCTATATGGCAATTGACCTTAATCTGCCGATGAAAATAACTGAAGAGGAGTTAGAAATTATCTGGAAGAGAATCCATCTTGAGTGTAAGAAACTTGGTATTGCTATTATCTGTGGGCACACTGCTCGATATGAAAATTGCTACTATCCCATGGTAGGGGGAGCAACGGTTTTAGCTATCGGAGACAGGGACGATTATATTACCCCAAAAATGGTCAGGGAGGGTGATAAAGTAATCATTACCAAAGGGCCGGCCATAGAAGCCACAGGCATTTTCGCCACCATGTTTCCAAAGCTTATAGAACGAGAATTTGGAGCCACCTTTGCCCAGAAGGCAGAAGGATTGTTCTATAAAATGTCTGTAGTGGAGGATGCTCTTACCGCATGCAATATGGGGGTAAGAGATAAGGGAGTTACAGCTATGCACGATGCCACCGAATGTGGAATCTGGGGTGGATTATATGAGATTGCTCAAGCCAGTAATTTGGGGATAAAGGTTGATAAGGATAAGATCGTGGTTGAGCCATGTGTTAAGGAAATCTGCAGTTACTTTCGGATTGACCCATATAAATCCATTAGCGAGGGAACATTGATTATTGTATGCAAACCTCACAAAGTAGAAGAGATTGTCAAGACTCTTGCTCAAAAGAAGATTCCATCTTCAGTTGTTGGTGAGATGGTTGATTCTTCCCAGGGGATGATTCTCATTGAAGAGAGAAAAGAGAGGAGAATGAAACATCCTGAAGTTGATCCTTTCTGGAATGCTTTTTATGAGGCATTAAGGAAATATGGGCCATTGGAAAAAGGAGTGAAATGAAAGCAGTAGCTTTACTCTCAGGTGGATTGGACAGCACTTTGGCAATAGGAGTTATTCTGGAACAAGGCCTTGAAGTAGAAACGGTTAATTTCTTCACACCCTTCTGTCAATGCAACCGCAAAAAAAGTGGTTGCGGATATGAGGCGAAAAGAGCGGCAGATAGGTTTGGGGTGAAATTAAAAATATTTAATCTCTCTATTGAATATATGGAGATGATAAAAAACCCTAAATATGGCTACGGGAGAAATTTAAATCCCTGTATTGATTGCAGGATTCTAATGCATAAAAAAGCCAAAGAGTATATGGTAGAAATTGGGGCATCTTTTGTAATTACGGGAGAGGTATTAGGACAAAGGCCTATGTCTCAGTACCGAAGGGCACTTAAAATAATTGAGAAAGAAAGTGGTTTGGAAGGGTTAGTTTTGAGACCTTTATCGGCTAACTTGTTGCCACCGACAGTACCCGAAGAAATGGGGATAGTGGATAGGGAGAAGTTATTAAACATCAGTGGCCGCTCGCGAAAACCACAGATGGCTTTAGCTAGAGATTATAAAATTGGTAATTATCCTTGTCCTGCTGGTGGCTGTCTTCTAACTGATCCTGGCTTTGCCAGGCGGATGAAAGACCTGATGACTCATTCTGAAATTACCTTAAATGACATTGAATTACTAAAAGTAGGTAGGCATTTTCGACTATCATCCTCTGCTAAAATCGTTGCGGGAAGAAACAAAGAGGAGAATGAAAGAATGATAAAGTTATCTAAGCCCGGTGATCTCTGTTTTGAACCTCAGGAAGTAAAAGGTCCAATTGGGATTGGCCGTGGCGATTTCGATCAAATTACAATTACTTTAGCCTCGCAAATAATGGCAAGGTATAGCGATGGAAATGCTGAGGTAGGAATAGCCTACCAGAGGTTACCCGATGGGGAGAAGAGTTTGCTGAGAGCAAAATCGATGAAAGATTCTGAACTGCGCAATTTTAGAATTTAAAGGAGGAAAAAAGAAAGATGACAAAAATATATAAAGATATCACGGAGACAATTGGTAGAACCCCTTTAGTAAAACTGAATAAAATTACTAAAGGTCTAAAAGCAAAGATAGTGGGCAAATTAGAATCCTTTAACCCTTTAGCCAGCGTGAAGGATAGAATTGGAGTCTCGATGATTGAGGCTGCTGAAAAAAAAGGTTTAATTAAAAAGAATACCATAATCATTGAGCCTACCAGTGGTAACACCGGCATTTCTTTGGCCTTTGTCTGCGCGGCCCGTGGCTATAAATTAATTCTTACTATGCCTGATACGATGAGTCTGGAACGAAGGCAACTTTTAGCACTTTTTGGAGCAGAGTTAGTCTTAACCCCGGGCTCTGAAGGTATGAAGGGAGCGGTTAAGAAAGCGGAGGAATTAGTAAAGAAAACACCAAATTCCTTTATGCCCCAGCAATTTAAAA
>PFWI01000067.1:0-234 GCA_002791075.1 bacterium (Candidatus Ratteibacteria) CG_4_9_14_3_um_filter_41_21
ATTTTTGATGAAAAATTAGTTTTGATTGGCGAAGACGGAGCAAAATGGGGCGTTGGCGAAAAAACGGCTTTTATTGCAGAAGGAAAATATTGGGTCAATAATCACGCTCATGTTTTACGACCAAATAGAAATAAAATTTTAGACGAAATTTTGACGGCGTATATTAACTCAATTGATTTAATGTTTTACATAACCGGCGTTACGGTGCCGAAATTGAATCAAGAAAAAATGCGG
>PFWI01000067.1:272-1102 GCA_002791075.1 bacterium (Candidatus Ratteibacteria) CG_4_9_14_3_um_filter_41_21
ACAACTTGTCGCGGAAATGGAAGAACAGGAAAAAATTATTGAGGCGAATAAAAAATTGATTGGAATAATGGAGCAAAAAATTGCCGAAGTTTTAAGTGAAATATAGTTATGTTTATCAAATCCTTGACAATCAAGAATTTTCGCTGTTTCGGAAAAGGAACAGACGAAAAAGGCACAGCGATTAACTTCAACAATGGCTTAACCGCTTTTATCGGCAGAAACGGGAGCGGCAAAACCGCTATTTTGGAAGCCCTAAATTTTTTGATTGGCTCGGATTATTTGCCGACAAGAATTAAGGAGAAAGATTTTAACAGCGACGCAAAAGAAATTAAGGACGAGATTGTAATTGAGGGTGAAACGGAAAAGCCGTTTTTCGCAACGCTTGATGTCCGTTCAAGCACAAATCAGCTTGAAACAATTATTATTCCCTGCAATAAAATCAAGATTACAATTAAGCGGCGAGAAAAACCGGAAAAAGTTTTGGACGATCCTTTTGTCATCAATAAGTATGTTTTGCCGATTGTTGGCGATATTGATGAGAGTATTTTTGAAGAAGACAAAAAAGCGCGCAAGGCCTCTCGGATTAGCCAAATCAAGGAAGGTTATACCGTTTTTTATAAACTCAAAGACGGGCAAGAGCGTAATGCCAAAGTAATAAGTTATCAGCTTACTTACAATCCAAATCGCCTGACAAAATGTCCAAAATCTTACTATCTCTCAAAAGACCGCGACGATGATGTTTCCGGCAATTATTCCCTTATTGCGAAAATTTTAACCGATCTGCATTGGAAATATAAGAAAAAGCAGACGGGCGGCGAAAATACCATTTC
>PFWI01000067.1:1178-1599 GCA_002791075.1 bacterium (Candidatus Ratteibacteria) CG_4_9_14_3_um_filter_41_21
GGGGCATTGTGGACGAAAAGAGCGTACTGATTAACGGAATAAACGAAAAAGTAAAAGCGATTTGTTGCGATGACAAAAATTTTCAGATTGATTTTATTGATATTGACCAACCTTACAAATCAGCTTTTGTCGCAAAAAAGGAAGGCGAAAAATTGCTTTTGCCCGACAATCTTGGCTCCGGTTTTAACATTTTGATTGCCTACGCGCTTTTTGCGTATGTCGCAGACCAAGAAAAAATCCCGATTGTTTTGATTATTGACGAGCCGGAACTTCACATGCATAGCGACTGGCAAAAGAAAATGTATGAGGTTTTTACCAATCAAACCGACTTACAATTCGCTTATTCCACTCAATCTGAAAATTTTATTTCTCTGAAAAACTGGAAACAAATCCGCGCAATTTCGGATTTCCAAGTTTTTCC
>PFWI01000186.1 GCA_002791075.1 bacterium (Candidatus Ratteibacteria) CG_4_9_14_3_um_filter_41_21
AAAACCTCTCTGATTAAAATAGGAGAAAAGCATTATATCAACGAGTTACACCCCCACCTACTTCCTCCCCCCTTGAGGGGGAGGATTGAGGAGAGGGGGATGGAAAAGCAATTACTTCAGCCCTTAAAATTCCTCAAAGTAAAAACTAAAAATAAGCCCCTTTTATTAGCCGAAGATAATTCACCCTTACTTCTTTGTTCTTCTCCAAAATTAATCCAGTTTCTTATTTCTCCCAGATTATGGTTACCGGAATATTTTGGGCACTGCGCTGGGTTGGATGATATTCTTTTCCGGGCTATCATCTGGGCAGTGAAAAAGCCATTTGTCACCAAAACAATTCCTCCATTTGTCACATCAAGAATAGATGATGCCAATGGTTCCGCTAACATCTTTGGTAAAAGGAAGGATTCGGCCAATAAAAACTTTGCCTATCTGGATATGCTTAATAAATTTGGTCTTATCCCCAATATCGGACTTTTTATTGATGATATTACCGAAGAAGATAGCAAAATCATCAAAGAGAAGTATGATAAGAAATTAGCCGACTTCTCCCCCCATGCCTTCTCCGACCCAAAAAACATCAACGAATTCCCGGTCTATATGCATCATAACGGAAAAGAGTTTAGCAAGGAAGAACTAAAGGAGAACTTTGCCCGGGTGGATAAGAAATTTCAGGATTGGGGAATAAAACCTTCAAAAACGGTTAACGCTCATTTTGACGAAATAGGTCTAAATTCTCTACCTTTCTTAAAGGAAAGAGGCCAAATTTATACGATGAATCCAATTAGATTTGGAAAAACATGGATTGATGAGAAAGCCAGGGATTGGAAACCCAAACCATATGGCGATACGGGATTTAATTTTGACTATATGCTTGATGACCCTGATTTCTTTAATGTCTGCACTGGAACGAAGTCTGGTCCAAAGGATTACCTTACTCCTTCTTTCGATTTTCTCTACGGTTGCACTTCTTTTTGGAAAGAGAATTCAAAGAATGATGTTCAGAAAGCAGCTCTCAGGGGAGCGGAACAGATTAAGTTAGGTCTTGATAGCGGTTTCTTTGGCTGTTTGATGGCCCATGAACAAAGAATTGCTATCCTCTCTATCAAGGAATTTGAGGAAATATTAGAGAGAATTGATGATTCGCTTTCCGATTATGAAAAGATTTTTGCCTCCTATGATGAGATTGCCGAATATCTTTATCATCATCAGCAAACAAAGTTAAAGGAAATAAAAATAGAAGGGAACAAAATTTCCTGTCAATTAGCCGGGAAAAGCACTATTCCTCTTAAATTATCTATCTTCAGAGAGATGAGAGGCAAAATTAAAAAGGAACTTTGCAATCTTCCTCCCTTTTCCGTGGAGGTTGAAGTTGTTTTGTAGAAATATATTGAGAAAATAAAAGGAGAAAATGGAAGAGAAAAAGAAGGAAAAGTCGGATTTTAGATATAGCACCGGGGAGGCAAAGGTTCCCTGGGCCGCAATCGGGGAGAATGTGAATGCGGATGACATTTCAGAGATAATTAAGTTTCTGATTCCTGGCGGGGATGACAAAGTTGCTTATGATGAGCAACTGCTGAAAGTAGAAGAAGAAATTAAGAAACTAAAGGAAAAAGGTAGTTACGCAACTAAATTGTCCTTGGGAAATAAGGTGAAGGAATTGGAAGAAGAAGTAAAAAAACTCCTCAAGGTTAAGTATGCCTGTTTTGTCACCAATGCTACGGCTGGTTTTGAGATTGGACTTAAGTTTTGTGGTTTAAAACCAGGGGATGAGGTGATTGCTCCCGCGATTACTTTTTTATCCACAATCCAATATCCTCTGGAAATCGGGGCAAAGGTGGTTCTCGCCGACGTTGACCCGGGAACAATAAATATTGACCCTGAGGATGTAGCAAAAAAGATTACGAAAAACACAAAGGTAATTATACCGGTCTATATCGGAGGATATCCCCCGGAGATGAACTCCATAATGAAGTTGGCAAAAGAGAATAATATCAGCGTAGTTGAAGACGCCGCCCATGCTTTTGGTGGTTGGTATCAAGGCAAAGCAAGCGGAGCAATTGGGGACTTTGGCAGTTATAGTTTTCACGAGGTAAAGAATGTAAACTCTCTTGGAGAAGGCGGGATTGTAGTGACCAACAGCGATTTTGGTGAGGATTTTCCCAAGAGCCGTTTTGGCGGCTTTGACATCGCTCATCCGATTGAGAAGTGGCTCTATGATGTGGTGGCATTAAAGGGAAAAGGAGAGCATTATTCGGTTGCTGGCAACCATTCCTCTACCGAGGTTCAGGCGCTGGTTTTGCTTAACCAGATAAAAAGGATAAAGCAAATTATTGAGGTCAGGAGGAAGAATGCCGAATACTTAAACCGCAGGTTTGAAGGAGTAAAGGGTATTATCCCTTCTCCTCTGGATACGGATGAAATCAAGGGCACCTATCATCTCTATCTCTTTCAACTAAATCCAGATAAACTGAATGGAGATATTCAGGATTTCAAGAAGAGATTGACCGAGAAAGGGGTAACCCAGATTCCTCACTTTGCCCCTTTGTACCGTTTTTCCTATATGAAGCAACTTGGCTACGACACCGAAGCGATGAAAAAAACCTGCCCCAATGCCGAGGAGGTTTTCCTGCACAGATTTACCCATCTGCCCCTTTATCCGCTGACCGAAGAGCAGTTAAAGTATATGGCCGATGCTGTAGTTGAAACAGTTGAAAAAATGAGGAGGTGATATGGAAAAGGTGAAAGTTGGAATAGTGGGAATGGGTGGAGGGAAAGGATTTATAGATATTTTCCGAGAGAGTAAAAGGGCAGAAGTTATTGCTGTTTGCGATATTATCGAGGAGCGAGCCAAAGAGGCGGCTGAAGAGAAAAATATCCCTTATTGGTTTAAGGATTACGAAAAGATGCTTAAACTAAAAGAACTTGATTTAGTCGTTGTCAGGACCGATGATAAGAACCACGCTTCAATCTCTTTGTCTGCGCTGGACGTCGGGAAAGATGTTTTTGTAGAAAAACCGATGGCAGTCAAAATGGAAGAATTGGAAGCAATGGTTAAAAAGGTAGAGAAAACTAAAAGAATATTAATGGTCAATTATATTTTAAGGTATAACCCTATATATCGATTGGTAAAACAGCATGCTGATAAGGGGATGTTTGGCAAAATATTCTATATTCAACGGGAGTATCTGCATAATTTAGACAGAGAAGGCATTTTAACCGGAACCTGGCGAGCAGAAGAAAATGAATTCCACACCCCTATCACTGGAGGTGGTTGCCATGCCATTGATACTTTCCGCTGGATTTTAGAGGATGAGGCCGAAGAGGTCTTTGCCTATAGTAGTAAGATGGCTTATTCCAAAAAAGATTATTCTTTTCCTGACAGTATCATTGCTTTAATTAAATTTAAAAAAGGGACAATAGGTAAAATCCATGCATCCTTTGGCTGTATTCTTAAGTACTATGCTGACCTGCAGGTAATGGGGACGGAAGGAAGTTTTGTCGGCAATAAATTCTACTATTCTACCAAAGAGGAGGAAGCCCTTAGCGTTAATCTTGATTATCCAGGTCATCCCTTTCAACCTTTAATTAAAGACCTGCTTGATTCGGTGATAGAAAGAAAATCTCCGCCGATAGATGTCTATGATGGTGCCAATGCTTCTTCTATCGCTTTTGCCATTATGGAATCTTTAAAAATCGGAAAGCCGGTAAAACCAAAGGTCTTTTTGCGAAAAATATAGGAGGATAGGATAGAG
>PFWI01000111.1 GCA_002791075.1 bacterium (Candidatus Ratteibacteria) CG_4_9_14_3_um_filter_41_21
GTATCAAGTTATAAAACCACGAATTTATCGAATTTTACGAATTAGAGTAATTCGCGTTAATTCGTGGTTAGAAAAAGGAAATTCCTATGCAATTAAATATGCCGTTTTCGGCCGGATAATAGGATGAGGTCACGCAATTCTTCCGGTCCTTTAGCGTTCAACCACCGCTGGTCAAAATCCTTTTCCTGAGTGATATGGGCAATGGACATCAGCCCGCGGAGATAAAAGTTGCGCTCATCGCGAGAACTTGCCAGAACAAAAACGACATAGACCCGGGAAAATTCGTCGGAAAAGAAAATCCCATTTTTACATCGGGCTAAGAGAATTTCAAACTTGTTGTTTCCCGGAACAATGATGTGGGGAGCGGCGAGCTCGGGCCGAAGAACAGTAGCCGATTCCCTCTCCCGCTCTACAAACAACTTAAATAATTCTTCCGTTTTCAGGTTCAGCCGCGGAGAGAGTCTTTCGGCGGCAATTTCAAGAAACTCCTCCAGGAACAGGGAACTTTTGAGGTCAAGAATCTCAGCTCGCTTTACCGTCTGGTCAAATCTATCCTCAACGATATTATCCCGTTCTTTCAAAATTCCCTTTAATTCTTTTCCTAAAGAGCCAGACCTCAACTCCCGGTCGCTAAGCCGTTCAACAATATGGATAATTGCTGATTTTCTGGTTATTCCCCGGGCATAAAGCAAATACCAGAGGAATCCGGCGGCAATAAAAGCCGCGGTTACCAATAAAGGGATCGCGCCCATTTCGTAAATGAGAAATCCGCATCCGATAATCCCGGCAATCTGGATCCAGGGATAAAGGGGAGAATGAAATTTCGGCCGATAGTTCTGAATTTTGCTTTCCCGCATAATGATTAGCGAAAAATTTACCAGGATGAATAATAGAATATAAAGGGTGGAGGCAGTCTTAACTAAATTTTCCAGATTTAAAAACAGGATAACTATGAGCATAAAGATGCCAGTAGAAAGTATGGAAATAAAAGGAGTGCCAAATTTAGGGCTTATTTTTTGAAAAACTTTAGGCAAAAGTTGGTCCCGGCTCATTGCCATCGGATACCGGGAAGCCGACAAAATTCCCGCATTGGCAGTAGAAAAAAACGCCAAAAGCGCCGCAATCGCCATCAGGATAGTTCCGGGTCTTCCCATAAAGGAGCCGGCGCCAAGCGAAATCGGAGCCAGGGAGCGGGAAAGTTTTGCCGAATCAACCAGGCCAATGGTGATAAAAATCACCGATAGGTAGAGAATCATTACTAGGGAAAAAGCCAGAAACATCGCCAAAGGGATATTTTTCCCCGGATTTTTTACCTCTTCGGCAACCGCGGCAATCTTGGTTATTCCGGCGTAGGAAATAAAAACCAGCCCGGCGGTGGCAAAAACAGCTCTTCCTCCCCGGGGCATAAAAGGAATTATTCTTTCCTCCTGGATTGAGGGAAAACCAAAGGAAACATAAAAGACCAACAAGGCAATCAGAAAAAGAACTAAAAGGACCTGGGCTTTCCCGGCAGATTTCACCCCCAGCAGATTGATTACTATAAAAAAGAGACACGCTCCTACCGCAATCATTCGGATCTGCGCATAGGAAATATCAGGATAAATCAGAGTAAGGATGGCTCCTATTCCCACTAAAGCAAAGGCACTTTTAAAAGATAAAGAGAACCATGACGCAAACCCTCCCAGAGTGCCGAAACCGGCTCCCATACTCCGCTCAATAAAAAAATAGTCTCCTCCGCTCTTGGTCATTGCAGTGATAAGTTCAGCGTTAGAAAGTATCGCCGGGATAAACAGAATCCCGGCTAAGAGATAGGAAAGGATGACCGAGGAACCGGTCCGGGCATAGGCGATTCCCGGTAAAATAAACAGGCCCGAAGAAATCATCGCTCCGGCAGCGATGCAAAAAAGTTCAAGCAGTCCTAATTCCTTCTTTAGCCCCTGGGAATCCATATTGCTCCTACATTTTAATTACGGCTTTAATGACTCCGTCCTGGTAATGGGAAACCAATTCAAATGCTTCCGTGATTTTATCAAAAGGATAGCGATGAGTAATCAGAGGTTTAAGATTAATCAAACCTTCTTCAACGAGCCGAATAGAGGCTCCTGTAGTATCCAGGCTGCGACGGACATTCTGGATTAAAAGTTCCTTTCGCCGCATTTGATGCGGCTCATAGGTAATGGCATCAACCTCGGGAATCCCGATAATCATCACTCTTCCTCCCAGGGCTGTAATCGCAAAAGCCTGATTGATGGTTTCCTCTTTGCCCGCGGCCTCAAAGGTAACGTCCACTCCCCTTCCTTTAGTCAATTCCATAATTTTTTCTGCCACATCCTCTTTCTCGGGATTAAAGACCTCGCGCGCGCCGATTTTTTTTGCCGCCTTGAGCCGTTCCGGAATGATATCCGTAGCAAAAATCAGGCTCGCCCCGGCGGCCCTTGCCGACAAAAGAGTTACCAGCCCAATCGGTCCACTGCCGAGGATAGCCACCGTTTCCCCGGGAAGAAAACGGGAAAGCCTCACCGCATAAAGCCCAATGGCTAACGGCTCAAACATCACCCCTTCTTCATCACTTAATTTATCCGGCAGAGGAAAGAGATTTTCTCCCGGCATCACCAGATACTCGCAGAAAGCTCCGTTTACCGGAGGAGTCCCCAAAAACTTGACTAAAGGGCAGATGTTTGTCCAGCCCTTTCGGCAGACCTCACACTTCCCGCAAGAAATTGCCGGTTCTACCACCACTCTTTGGCCAACTTTGAAGTTCCCGGCTCCTTTTCCCAATTCAGCCACCTCTCCAGAAAGTTCATGCCCGAGAATAAGCGGTTCTTTGATAATCTGTTGCGAGCCGATTTTCCCTTCTAAATAGTAATGGACATCCGAGCCGCAGACTCCTACTACTTTTACTCTGATTAAAACTTCCTTTTCTTTTGGCCGGGGCCTGGGTATATCGCGAACCTCAAATTCCTTCTTCTTCAACAAAAAAACCGCTTTCATTTTATTCGTGTTCATTGGTAGCGGTGGCATTCATGCCACGTATTTATTGGTGTGATGGAATTGCGCTACTACAGTCTACGCTATCTTCAGTAGCAATATGCGGGAGGATTTGACTTCCTGATATTCTGACAGCAACTCGCACCGCTACAACAACAAAAATTTAATGCATTTAAATTACAAAGATTACCACGAAGACAGAAAACTTGAAAGCACGAAATAAACATAGATACTCTAACCACGAATTACGCGAAT
>PFWI01000210.1:0-3236 GCA_002791075.1 bacterium (Candidatus Ratteibacteria) CG_4_9_14_3_um_filter_41_21
TGTCAAAGAGCAGAACTTACCCCTGATTAAATCAGGGGCTTTAGTTTCTGTTTATTATTAATTTTTGTTTAGTTCTTGACATAGAGAGTCTTTATTTGCTAAGATTATACCATAAATGATAGAATAAAACAAAAATGATTTTGAAAGGGAAAGTTCATAAATTTGGAGAAGATGTTAATACTGATTATATTATCTCGGGAAGATATAAGTTTAAAAGTTTAAATATGAAGGAATTATCTACTCATATATTTGAAGATATCAGACCGGGTTTTTTCAAGGAAATTAGTCAGGGAGATTTTATTGTAGCCGGTGAAAATTTTGGTTGCGGTTCCAGCAGGGAACAAGCGCCGCTGGTGATTAAAGAGAGCGGGATAAGCGCTGTTTTGTCAAAATCATTTGCGCGAATTTTCTTTCGCAATTGCATTAATGTCGGTCTTTTAGCGATTGAATGTTCCACGGAAAAGATTGAGTTGTCCGATGTTCTGGAGATTAATTTAGAAGAAGGTATTATTAAAAATCTTACCCGAAAAAAAATTTTGAAGTTTAAAAAATTACCCGGAATTATGATTCAAATTTTAAAGGCGGGAGGATTAGCTCCATATCTGAAAAAGAAGAAAAAGTTTGATGTATAAAATTACTCTCATTCCGGGAGATGGGATTGGACCGGAAATAGCAGGGGCAACGCGAGAATGCGTTGACGCTCTCGGTTTGCCAATTACCTGGGATATTCAGGATGCCGGGGAAGAAGCCATTAAGAAATACGGCACGCCTCTCCCGGAAGTTCTTCTTGATTCTATCAAGAAAAATAAGGTTTGTTTGAAAGGCCCAATTACAACTCCAATCGGCAAAGGATACCGCAGTATTAACGTCTCTTTACGCAAATCCTTAAATCTCTATGTTTGTTTAAGACCTTTTAAATCTTTTCAAGGGGTCCGGTCAAAATATCAAAATATAGATTTAGTAGTAGTAAGAGAAAATAGCGAGGACCTTTATTCGGGTATTGAATTTGAGAAAGGCGGGGAAGATACCCTGAAATTGATTGATTTCATTGAGAAAGTCAAGAAAGGAAAAATTTTGATAGACTCCGGCATCAGTATTAAACCGATTTCAACTTCCGCCTCAGAAAAAATTACAAGATTTGCTTTTGAATATTGCAGAAAAAATAACCGAAAAAAAGTAACTGCAGTTCATAAGGCAAATATCATGAAGTTTTCTGACGGAGTTTTTTTAGAAGCCGCTCGCAGAATAAGCCGGGAATATCCTGATCTTGAATACGAAGAGAGAATTGTTGACAATATGTGTATGCAACTGGTGCAAAAACCTGAAAAATACGAGGTAATGGTTCTGCCAAATCTCTATGGCGATATTATCTCTGACCTCTGCGCCGGACTTATCGGAGGTTTGGGAATGGCTGCGGGAGCAAATATCGGAGAGGACTGCAGTATCTTTGAACCAACTCATGGCAGTGCCCCCAAGTATCAGGGAAAAAACAAGGTTAATCCTTCCGCAATGATTTTAGCGGCAGTTTTGATGCTGGAATATTTAGGGGAAACTAAAGCATCCCGGAGATTGGAAAGGGCATTAGCGGAAGTAGTCAAGGAAGGTAAATCCGTTACCTATGACCTGAAAGAGGAAGGAGACCTTCTGGTAGTAGGCACCAAGGAGATGGGAGAAGCCATTATTAAAAAGTTAAAAGTTTAAAGTTAAAAGTTCAAAGTTATGGTTACGGTAATAGTAGGAACTCAATGGGGCGATGAAGGAAAAGGGAAGGTTATTGATTATTTAGCCAGGGATTGTGATATTGTGGCGAGGTATCAGGGAGGAGCCAATGCCGGACATACCGTTATCGCCAATGGTAAAAAATATATCTTCCATCTCATTCCTTCAGGTATTCTTTATCCCAATAAGATTTGCATTTTAGGTAATGGCCTTGTGGTTGACCCGGTTGCCTTACTCTCTGAAATCAGCGGTTTAAAGAAACGGGGAATTAACCTGAACCGGAGGTTTTTCGTCAGCGAAAATGCTCATCTTACTCTTCCTTACCACAAATTGCTTGACCAGATTGAGGATAAAAAAAGAGGAAAAGGCAAATTAGGAACTACCGGTCGGGGTATCGGCACTACCTATACCGATAAGTATGCACGTTTGGGAATCAGGATTGTTGATTTTCTTAACGAGAAGACCTTTCGGGAGAAACTACGAATAAGTTTAAAGTTGAAGAACTATCTTTTAAAAAAGTATTATGAAGAAAAAATTTATAATTTAGAAAAGATTTCCGGAGAATATCAGGCCTACCGCAAGGAGATAAAAAAATATGTAATTGATACCTCTTTCTATCTTAACCAGGCCATTAAAAAAGGGAAAAAGATTTTGGCCGAAGGAGCGCAGGGAACTTTTCTGGATATTGATTTTGGCACCTATCCTTACGTTACCGCTTCCAATCCTATTGCCGGGGGCGCTTGCACCGGATTGGGAATTGGACCGACAAAAATAAATAAGGTTATTGGTATTGCCAAGGCCTATACTACCAGGGTGGGAAAAGGTCCGTTCCCCACGGAATTTAAGGACGAATTCGGAGAAAAAATCCGGAAATTAGGCAATGAGTTTGGGGCGACTACCGGAAGGCCAAGGCGATGTGGTTGGCTTGATGCGGTTTTAGTAAAGCAGGCGGGCATTATTAACGGTTTAAGCAATTTAGCCATAACCAAATTGGATGTTTTGAATAGTTTGAAAAAGATTAGGATTGCCGTGGGATATCACTATCGGGGAAGAAGATTAAACCAATTTCCCAATTCCTTTGAATTCTTTTCCCAGGTGAAACCTATTTACGAAGAAATGCCTGGTTGGCAAAAAGATCTTTCCGGAATCAAAAGATATCAAGACCTTCCTGGCAAAGCCAAAGATTACTTAAAAAGAATTGAAGATCTCACCGAAGTAAAAATTTCTCTCATTTCTACAGGGCCCGTACGGCAGGATACCATCCTGTTATGAATCTTCTGACAAGCTCCCAAATTAAGAGAAGCGAAACTTTTTGAAGGTTTTTGTGTTTATATCAGATGATGACAAAATTGTTTAAATTCTTTTTATGCGTCCTGCTCATTTCTTTTTCTTCTCCGCTTTTCTCGGAAGAAAATCCTTTATTCCTTAATTTAATTGCATAGGAATTTCCTTTTTCTAACCACGAATTAACGCGAATTACTCTAATTCGTAAAATTCGATAAATTCGTGGTTTTATA
>PFWI01000210.1:3250-4912 GCA_002791075.1 bacterium (Candidatus Ratteibacteria) CG_4_9_14_3_um_filter_41_21
CGATAAATTCGTGGTTTTATAACTTGAAAGATGCATTGAAGATAGGTTTTAAGAATTCTCCCGAATTGGCGCAAACGGAAAAAAGATTAGAGCAGGCAGAATTTGACATCGCCATTAATCGCGCCGCTTTCTACCCCAACATTTCTTTAGAGGGTGGTTATAACCTTTCACGTTTGCATAATTCTCCCCAATGGAATCCTGATTATCACCGGGCAACTCTTGGTATTGATTGGACCCTTTACGATTACGGACGGAGTTTTCTTAACCTGAAAACTGCTAAAAGTAAAAAATATGCTTTAGAAGAAGACTATCGCAAAACTCATCAAAATAAATCTTTGGAGATTGTCTCTGCTTTCCTGTCTGTTCTTAAAAATAAAGAACTGGTTGCTTTATCAGAAAAAAGATTGGGGAGGGCAAAAAAATATTACCAATTAGCCCAAGCAAAATTAGAAGTAGGCATAGTTTCTTATGCCGACCTTCTAAAGAGTAAAGTTGAAGTAAAAAGTGCTGAATCAAACCTGATTTCTGCCTCAAATGCTCTTTCCTTGTCCCAAATAGAATTAAAAAATCTTTTAGGGCTAAAGGAGGGAGAAGAATACCAACTTGATTCAAAAATAGAGTTTTCCTTCCTTCTTGTTTCACTTGAAGAGTCTTTATCCGAAGCATTGAGTAAAAGACCGGAAATCAAAGAAGAGAAAGAAGAAGAAATACAGGCTGAGTACGCTTATCAATTAACCAAAAAGGATTATTTTCCTTCTCTTTCTTTAAAAGGAAATTATGACTATTATTTAAACAGGAATCTTTCCGGATATTCCGACACCAATGATTGGAGTGTTTATCTTGCAGTAACAATTCCTATATTTGATGGCGGAGTAAAGCATTCTCATCTAAAACAGGCAAAATTAGATCAAGAAAAATTGAGTTTTTCAAAAGAGAAATTAACCAGAGATATCCACGGCGAGGTTTCAAGCGCTTTCTTTAATCTTCAAAATCTTGAAAAGTTAATAGGGGTTCAGGAAGAAGAAGTAACTGCGGCTACGGAAAGTCTTCGTTTAGCCACTGGCCGCTACCAAGAAGGAGTGGGTTCCATCCTGGAAGTTGTTGATGCCCAGATAGAATTGGTGTCTGCAGAGACAGATAAAGTGAATACCTTTTTTGACGGTCAGTTAGCCAGAGCAAATTTAATTTTATCCTTAGGGAAGGATATCGAGGATTATTTAAAATGAAAAAGAAAATTTTTATAGTTTTGCTTTTGCTTGTTTTTATCGGGGGAGGAATTTACCTCTCCATTTATCAAAAAACTAAAAAAGTTAGTAAAAAAAAGGAGTATTTGACTACTTCGGTAAAGAGAGGAAACCTGTCTATCAACGTGAACGAGGTAGGAACACTCCAGCCGCTGAATAAGGTGGAGATAAAATCCGAGGTAAGTGGCCGCATCTTCAAAATTTACCATCAGGAAGGAGATTTCATCGGGAAGGGTAAGAAATTAGTAGAACTGGATAAATCATTACTTCTGCCTAAAAGAGACCAGGCGCTGAGTTCCCGAGAGCAAACAAAAATAAAGATGAAGAACGAGAAAAAGAATTTAGAGCGCTTTGAAAAACTTTTCCAGGAAGGATTAATTGCGCAAAAAGAGGTTGACGATTTAAGAGCCTCTTATCA
>PFWI01000230.1 GCA_002791075.1 bacterium (Candidatus Ratteibacteria) CG_4_9_14_3_um_filter_41_21
TGTCTTTGTGTCTCTGTGGTGAATATTATTTTTTAATTCGTGAAATTCGAGAAATTCGTGGTTGCTTTTATTTTACAATTAGTTTTTCCCTTACGCTTTTTGGCACCATCTCATAACGAGAAGGCTCCATGGAATAAGATGCTCTTCCCTGAGTAATAGAGCGGAGCGCAGTTGCGTAACCGAATAAAGGGGCAAGAGGAGCAAAACCTCCAACAGCTATATTCCTTCCGCGAATTTCAGTTTTTTCTATTCTGCCGCGACGGGAATTCAAGTCCCCAATTACCTCTCCCATAAATTCTTCCGGAGTTATAATTTCAATTTTCATAATTGGCTCTAAAATAATCGGTTTGCTTTTGCGATAAGCATCCTTAAAGGCCATCGCCGCGGCAATCTCAAAAGCAAGTTCGCTTGAATCTACGGGATGAGAAGAACCGCCTAACAAGGACACCTTTAAACTAAGAACAGGAAATCCCCCTAATTCTCCGCATTCCATCGCTTTTGCCGTTCCTTTTCTTATCGCAGAAATAAATTGATGAGGAATGGCATCTCCTCTCATTTTATTTTCAAATTCCAGATTTTCTTTCCATTGAGGATCAGCAATATCCGTCAATTTTACAGGCTCTATCTCTAACTGCACGTGACCGTATTGGCCTTTTCCTCCGGTTTGTTTGATAAACTTAGCCTCTCCTGTAGCCGTCCTGGT
This sequence comes from bacterium (Candidatus Ratteibacteria) CG_4_9_14_3_um_filter_41_21, assembly GCA_002791075.1. GTDB lineage: Bacteria > Ratteibacteria > UBA8468 > UBA8468 > UBA8468 > UBA8468. The sequence continues at coordinate 704 of PFWI01000230.1, forward strand.
ACTGGTTTCCCGATAAGCAACTTCCGGTTTACCAATTCTTGCTTCAACCTTAAATTCTCTAACGAGACGGTCAATTAAAACCTCCAGGTGTAACTCTCCCATAGTCGAAATTATGGTCTGACCGGTTTCGCGGTCCACTTTCACTTTAAAAGTTGGATCCTCCTCGGCTAATTTAGCAAGAGAAAAACCGATTTTTTCCTGGTCTGATTTTGTCTTTGGTTCTATTGCCACCGAAACTACGGGGATGGGAAAATGTATTCTTTCCAGAAGAATAGGAAAATCTTCGCTGCAAAGAGTATCCCCGGTAGTAGTAAATTTCAAACCAATTATTGCCGCAATTTCTCCGGCATGAATCTCTTTTAAATCTTCAAATTTATTGGCGTGCACCCGGAGAAGCCGCAAAACTCTCTCCGTTTCCCTTTTATTGCCATTATAAATATAGGAGCTGCTTTTTAGAGACCCTGAGTAGGTTCGGATATAAGCAAGTTTACCTATGCAAGGCTGGTTCAGAGTCTTAAAGATAAGTCCCGCAAATTTCTCTTCATCAGATGTCTTCCTCTCTTCTTTAAGATTGGTAACAGGGTTTATTCCTTGGATAGAAGGCTTTTCTAAAGGAGAAGGAAGAAAATCGCAGACTCCATCAAGCAATAATTGAATGCCTTTATTCTTAAGAGAAGAACCGCAAAAAACCGGCAGAATCTTTCCTTTCAAAGTTTCCTTTCTGATAGCTTTTTTAAGCATCTCCGGGGATATCCGCCGATTATCCAAATATCTCTGCATAAGATTGGCATCTCTTTCCGCCAATTGTTCAATAAGTTTTTGACGATATTCTTTTGCTTTCATTTCAAGGTCAAAAGGAATTGGACTGGTCTCAAAATGCATCATATCATCTTGCTTATAGATGATTGCTCTTTCCTCCACTAAATCAACAATCCCGAGAAAATTTTTCTCACTGCCAATCGGTATCTGAAGAATGAGAGGATTTGCCAATAAACGGGAACGCATCATTTCTATAGTTCCAAAGAAATCTGCTCCGATGCGATCCATTTTGTTAATATAAGCAATACGCGGAACATCATATCTTCTTGCTTGGAACCAAACTGTCTCCGACTGGGCCTGCACTCCTCCTACTGCGCAAAAAATGCCAATAGCACCGTCAAGTACTCGCAATGATCTCTCCACCTCTGCGGTAAAATCGATATGTCCCGGGGTATCAATAAGGTTGAGGCGATAATCTTTCCAAAAACAAGTGGTAGCAGCAGAAGTGATGGTAATCCCCCTTTCCTTCTCCTGCTCCATCCAATCCATAGCAGTTGTTCCCTCATCAACATCTCCCAATCGATAAATCTTTCCCGTATAATAGAGAATCCTTTCGGTAGTAGTTGTTTTTCCGGCATCAATATGGGCAATAAGCCCAATATTTCTTGTTCTTGACAAAGAATATTCTGTTTTCATCTCATTTCTCTCTATAACAAGCGTTTGATTCATTATTATTCTCTCACAGAGGCGAGGAATGTTCCCTGTAAGCGTGCCTTTAAAGATGCTCGCGGGCATGGTGTCCCATAGGGACGAGCGAGCAGATTTACAGAGTGCAGTCAATCTCGCTGGGATTGACTAACGTGCCGCTGAAGGGAACTTCCGAGCCTCACCATCGATAGTGAGCAAAAGCGCGATTCGCCTCAGCCATACGATGGGTTTCCTCCTTCTTCCTGATAGTGTTGCCTTCCTTTTTAAAAGCATCTAATAATTCAGCCGCAAGTTTCTCCTCCATAGGCAAACCTTTCCTTCCCCGGGCAAAATCAATAATCCACCTCGTCGCCAAAGAAGTGCCGCGATTCGTTCTAACTTCCATGGGAACTTGATAAGTAGCACCTCCTACCCTTTTTGCTCTTACTTCCAAAAGAGGTCTCACATTTTCAATTGCCTTTTTAAAAAGAGTAAGAGGATCTTGCTCCGCTTTTTTTGACGCAATATCCACGGCCTTGTAAAATATGGTACAAGCTATGGATTTTTTACCTTTTTTCATTAAACAGTTAATGAATTTTGCTACTTCTTTGCTCTGGTACTTTGGATCAGGAGAAATCTCTCTTTTCCGGATATATTTTTTTCTTGGCATTTTCCTTTATTTCACCACAAAGTCACAGAGACACAGAGAAAGATTAATAAATTATATTACTATCTCTTTGTGTCCTTTGAAACTTTGTGTCTTTGTGGTAAATATTATTCTTTACTCTCTGCTTCTGCAACTGGCTCAACAGGTTTCTCCTTTTCCTTTATCTTTCCCGACTTTCCGCGTTTTGCTCCGTATTTTGACCTTGAACTTTTGCGATTTTCCACACCCATAGTATCAGCTACTCCTCTGATAATGTGATAACGAACGCTGGGAAGATCCTTCACTCTACCCCCTCGAATCAACACAATAGAATGCTCCTGAAGATTGTGGCCAACCCCGGGAATATACGCAATTACTTCTTCTCCATTCGTTAAGCGCACCTTGGCAATCTTACGTAAAGCTGAATTTGGCTTTTTGGGAGTCTGGGTTTTTACGTAAAGACAAACGCCTTTCTTTTGCGGACAATTTCTTAAAGCAGAAGATTTAGACTTTTTCTTTTTTCTCTTCCGAAGTTTTTTTATTAACTGATTTGACGTAGGCATTTTTTTTATTTAATCATTAGCCACCAACAACACACGAATAAGAACCACTATCTTTTAGGGAAAATGGAAAACAAGGGAAAAGGGAAACTACTATAATAGAATATTAATTATTAATCGATTCTTTTTCCCCTCTTTCCATCTTTATCCCCTTTTTCCTTGTTGTTGATTCGTGGTTACAATTTTTTGTCTTGTTTCACAAATCCTGTTCCCGCAGGAATTAGACTGCCAATAATAACATTTTCTTTCAACCCATAAAGCGGGTCTACTTTCCCAGTTACTGCAGCTTCAGTTAAGACCTTGGTCGTTTCCTGAAAAGATGCTGCAGAAATAAAGCTGTTACAACTAAGGGCAGTTCGCGTTATCCCCAAAATTATCGGGCCCCCTTTAGCTGGTTTCTTTCCCTTATTCAGCATCTTCTCATTCGTTTTCTGAAAGTCAAATTTGTCGATTTCTTCATCTTCCAGAAGCAGAGTATCACCAGGGTCGGTCACTTTTACCTTGGAGAGCATCTGGCGAATAACTACCTCCAGATGTTTGTCATTAATGGTTATCCCTTCCAGACGATAGACTTCCTGAACCTCATTAAGAAGATATTCCCGAAGCCTCTTTTCTCCTCCAATTTTCAAGATATCATCAAGCACTATTGGTCCATCCGTTAATTTCTCCCCACTCATTAGATATTCTCCATCAGAGACATTAAGGTGTTTCCCTATCGGAATGGTTTCCTCCTGCAGGGCTCCGGTAGAACTTTTAATTTGAACAATTCTTTCTCCTTTGGAACCTTTTAAAATTTTAACTACTCCGTTACCTTTACTGAGAATAGCCGGGTTCTTCGGCTGTCTTGCTTCAAAGAGTTCCGAGACCCTGGGCAATCCTCCGGTAATATCCTGAAGTTTGCCGGAAACTCGCGGAATTTTGGCCAGAAGATCAGTCTTCTTTGCCATCTGTCCTTCCTTTACCATTATATTCGCTCCTACAGGAAGATAATAGCAGGCAACTGTTTTACCATCTTTTTCAATAAGAATTGTAGGTTCTAAATTCTCCTTATGTTCAATAACTACTTTTTTCTTAAGTCTCGTTATCTTCTCAACCACTTCCCTAACAGTAACACCCTTTTTGATATCCTGAAATTGTACTTTTCCGCCTTTTTCAGCAATTATCGAAATAACATAGGGATTCCATTCCGCAAGAAGAGCGCCTTTTGAAACTTTTGCCCCTTCTTTTACTTTTAAGAAGGCTCCGACTACAGAACTATATTTTTCTATTTCTCGATCACGATCATCATAAATAGCAATTTCCCCATCTTTATTAAGGAGAATTTTTTCTTCATTCTTGCCAGTAGCAACCTTCAAATTTCGCAGTCGAACATAACCTCCATATTTTGACCTAATTTTTGATTCCCCCACAATTCTGCTGGCAATCCCGCCATAATGAAAAGTGCGCAGAGTTAATTGCGTTCCCGGCTCTCCGATAGACTGAGCTGCAACAATACCTACTGCTTCACCCAATTCGGCAAGTCGGCGCGTGGCTAAATTCCATCCATAACATCTTCTGCATACTCCTTTTGGACTCTTGCAAGTAAGTACTGAACGAATTTTGATTCTTTCTATGCCTGCCAACAGAATGTCATCGGCAATTTCTTCAGTAATCACCTCGTTTTTCTTCACAATAATGCGGTCAGTAATAATATCAACAACGTTCTTCAAAGCAACTCTTCCAACAATTCTTTCTTTCAGGGAAACCACAATTTCCTCGGCTTCAAAGATAGGCCCAATAAAGAGGCCATCAATGGAACCGCAATCCTCTTCCATAACTATTACATTTTGGACAACATCAACAAGCCGCCGGGAGAGATAACCTGCCTCGGCAGTCTTTAAAGCGGTATCCACCAAACCTTTTCGCCCTCCATGGGTAGAGATAAAATATTCAAGAACGTTTAATCCTTCTTTAAAGTTAGAAACAACCGGGGTTTCAATAACTTCTCCAATTCCACCAGTCACTTTTCTGGTCGGTTTGGTCATCAAACCTCTCATTCCCGCTAATTGGTTTACCTGAGCGTGAGTTCCCCTGGCGCCAGAATCAACCATGATAAAGACAGGATTAATATATTCATCTCCATGTTTTTTCTCAAGAGCACGAAAAACCTCCTCGGAAATTTTATTAGTAAAGGAAGTCCAGGTATCAATCACCTGATTATATCTTTCGCCATCGGTAATTACGCCTTTACGATACTCTCTTTCAAATGTTTTTGTCTTAGATTTTGCTTCTTCAACTAAATCATTCTTTTTCTCGGGAATTATTAAATCATCTGTTGAAATAGAGATACCCCCAATGGTAGCAAATTTAAATCCCAACTCTTTTACTTCATCTAAAAATTTTATTGTTTTCTGATAGCCAAATTTAGAAAAAATTTCATTAATTAATTCTCCCATGATACTTTTATTAATAAGGCAATTTTTGAAACCTAATCCAGCAGGTAAAATCTCATTGAAAATAATTCTGCCTGCGCTAGTCTCAACAATCTCTCGGTCTAGCCGAACTTTAATTTTGTTATGTAAAGAAAGTTTGCCAAAGCGATAATCAGCTAAAACTCTTTTAAAATCGCTATAAATTTTAAGAGCGCTTTCTTTTGGTTGGATACTCGTTAAATAATAGCATCCGACTACAATGTCCTGGCTCGGGGTAACAATAGGTTCCCCGTTGGCCGGAGAAAAAAGATGACTCTCGGCATTCATCAGAAGGTTGGCTTCCATTTGCGCTTCGGGAGAAAGAGGAATATGCACCGCCATTTGGTCTCCATCAAAATCAGCATTAAAGGCGGCACAAACAAGAGGATGTAATGTAATTACATTGCCTTCAATTAATCTGGGGCGAAAAGCCTGAATGGATAAACGATGAAGTGTCGGCTGCCTATTTAAAAGAATAAGGTGATCTTTTACTACATTTTCTAAGATCTCCCAAACTTCCGGTTCATTTTTCTCCAGGGCTTTTTTCGCCGAACTTATGGTATGGATATATTCTCTTTTTCTTAATTCTTTCAGGATAAAAGGGGCGAAAAGTTCAAGAGCCATAGCTTTGGGCAATCCACATTCATTAATTTTTAATTCAGGTCCAACAACAACAACCGCCCTCCCCGAATAATCAACTCTTTTACCTAAAAGATTCTGCCTAAATCTACCCTGTTTGCCTCTAAGAGAATCTGAGATTGATTTAAGAGGTCGATTCCCGCGACCAAGAACTGGATTTTTCCCATGTCGACCATTATCCAGGAGATTATCTACTGCTTCCTGAAGCATACGCTTCTCATTGCGAATGATAATTTCAGGAGCTCTCAACTTCAATAATTTTCTTAAACGATTATTACGATTAATAATTCTCTGATAGAGATCATTAAGGTCGCTGGTAGCAAATCTTCCTCCGTCCAAAGGTAAAAGAGGCCTGAGGTCGGGAGGCAATACCGGGATAAGATTTGTAATCAACCACTCAGGTTTCGTTTCACTCTTTTGCAATCCTTTGGTAATTCTAAGGTTCTTAATCAGGCTTTTTCTTTTATTTCTGTCTTTGGTAGATTTTATTTTTCGCAAAAGATTGCTTTCATTTCTATTTAAATCAATTTCCTTTAAAAGTTCTTTGACTGCTTCTGCTCCAATACCAGATTTAAATCCTTTACACTTTTTGACCTTTTGGTAATCCTCTTCTTTAATTAACTCTTTCTTCCGATATGAACTCTCTCCGGGATCAATTACGACATAGCGTTCAAAATAGAGAATCATTTCTAATTTACTCTGCGGCATTTCCAAAAGCAGTCCCATCCAGTTACCGGTACTTTTAAATAACCAAACATAACTTACCGGACTGGCAAGTTCAATATGCCCCATTCTTTCCCGGCGAACATCAGATGTGGTTATCTCTACACCGCAACGGTCACAAATAATGCCTTTATGTTTAATCTTTTTATACTTCCCACAAGCGCATTCCCAATCTTTCTCCGGCCCAAAAATCTTCTCGCAGAAAAGACCATCTTTCTCTGGTTTGAAGGTGCGGTAATTAATTGTTTCTGCCTTTTTAACCTCTCCAAAGGACCAGGAACGAATGGTCTGAGGAGAAGCAATACACAGGGAAATCTCTCTTTTGCCTTGCTTATTCTTTCCTATTCTGACATCCAATCCTAGGCTTCTTAATTCCTTCATCAAAACATTAAATGATTGTGGAATCCTCTGCTCAGAGAAATTTTTTTCCTTAACAATCGCTTCATAAATCTTTTTTCGCCCAACCGTATCATCGCTTTTTACCGTGAGCATTTCCTGCAAAGTATAAGCGGCTCCATAACCTTCTAAAGCCCAAACTTCCATCTCGCCAAACCTCTGCCCCCCAAGTTGCGCCCTGCCTCCCAAGGGTTGCTGGGTTACTAACGAATACGAACCAACGCTGCGGGCATGCATCTTTTCATCGGCTAAGTGGATTAATTTCATCATATAAATGTAACCTACGGTAACCTTTTGAATAAAAGGTTTTCCGGTTGTGCCATCATAAAGAGTAATTTTCCCATCTTCAGGAAGATGAGCTTTCTTAAGAAAATTTTTTATTTTTTCTTCAGAAAGACTTTCAAAAACAGGAGTTGTAATTGAAATCCCCAAAGTTTTTGCCGCCCATCCCAAATGTGTTTCCAGGATCTGCCCGATATTCATCCGGGAAGGAACGCCCAAAGGATTTAATACAATTTCTACCGGGGTGCCGTCAGCAAGATAAGGCATATCTTCCTCGGGCAAAATCCGGGCAATTACACCTTTATTACCATGGCGGCCGGACATTTTATCCCCCACTGCTACTGATTTTTTAACTGCTATTTCTACAATAACTCTTTTGATAACGTCAGAAGGAAGTTCATCGCCTTTCTTGATTTTATCAATTAATTTTGCTTCCTGAGAATTAATTTTATCTATCTCTACGATGATTAATTCTAAAAGTTTTTTAATTGACAGTTTTAGTTCTTCCTTTCTATTTTTAAAGAGAGCCGAAATTTTAGTTTTGACTTTTTCTCTTTTTTTAAAATCATAACTTTTTAGACCCGAAAATGCCGTAAGAAATTTGTTTTTTTGAAGAGAAGGAATTAAAGCCTTAATTCTTTCCACTCCCAATTCAAGAATTTTATTTTTCTTTGCGTTAAAGTCTTTTTGGATTTTCAGAATTTCTTTCCTCTCTGCTTTCTTTTCCTGGTTGCTTTTTTTCTGAAAACAACGGGAAAATTTCTCCACCTTAACCACAATTCCTGAAATACCAGGAGGAACGTAGAGAGAGGTATTGGATACATCCTTTGCCTTTTCTCCGAAGATTACCCGGAGAAGCCTTTCCTCGGAAGAAAGTTCTGTTTCACCTTTGGGAGAAATTTTCCCAACAAGAATATCATTGGGTTTTACTTCAGCTCCTATCCGGATGATTCCCTCTTCGTCTAAATTTATAAGCGTTTCCTCAGAAAGATTTGGGATATCACGAGTAATTTCCTCCACGCCTAATACTGTCTCCCTTGATTCTATCTTAAATTCCTTAATGTGAATAGAAGTATAAACATCTTCCTTTACTAATTTTTCACTAATTAAAATGGCGTCTTCAAAGTTATAACCATACCAGGACATAAAAGCAACAAATACATTCCTCCCCAAACTAAGTTCACCTTGTGAAATCGCTGAACCATCACTAATAATTTGACCTTTTTTTACTACTTCTCCCTTATGTACAATTGGAGATTGATAAAGACAGGTATTCTGGTTCAATCGGAGAAATTTCCTACAATCCTGGGTCACCTCATCTCTTAATTGGAGGGGTAAGACAGATTTACTTCTAATTACAATTTTTCTGCTGTCTACATCTACAACTTTTCCATCTAATTCTGCCTGCAAAACTGCTTTGGAATCTCTTGCAATAATCCTTTCCATTCCGGTTTTTACCAAAGGCGGTTCCGGCTTAATTAAAGGTGCCGTCTGTCGTTGCATATTACAACCCATCAGGGCCCGATTAGCATCATCATGTTCCAGAAAAGGAATCAGAGAGGCAGTTGGGCTTAAGATTTGTTTCGGAGATATATCTATATAATCAACTAACGAAGGACTAACCCTAAGAAATGACCCTTTAAATCTCACTGAAATCTCCTTCTCTAAAAAGTTGCTATTTTTATCCAGAGGAGAATTGGCCTGGGCGATAGCGGATTTATCTTCTTCATCGGCTAACAAATATTCTATTTTATCGGTTACCTTTCCTTTTATTACCTTGCGGTAAGGCGTCATTAAAAAACCGAATTTATCTATTTCGCTATAGATAGCTAAGGATGTAATTAGTCCAATATTGCCTCCCTCCGGCGTTTCAATAGGGCAAATTCTTCCATAATGCGTGTGATGAACATCTCTTATTTCAAACCCTATTCTTTTCCTTTCGCTTATTCCCCCTTCTCCGATAGCGGTAAGTCTTCTCTTATGGGTTAATTCAGCAAGCGGGTTGGTCTGATCAAGAAATTGGCAAAGTTGACTCCGGTTAAAAAAATCGTTAATGGCAACCGAGAAAGAACGGGAATTCACCAGATCCAGAACGGTGGTAATGTTTGGCCCTTGAAAAGTCGTCTTTTCCTTAATAAATCTTGATAGTCTTGCTAAGCCAATCTCTACATGAGACCTGATTAATTCGCCCACTCTCCTTACCCGTTTATTTCCCAAATGATCAATATCATCAACGTCTCCCTTTCCTTTTAACAGAGCAAGCAAATATTTCACAGTTTCAACAATGTCAGTTTTAGTTAGAGTTTGCCCTCCTAAATTTAAGTTAAATTTCTTGTTTAATTGTTCCCTTCCCGGCAAAGAAAGGTCGTAACTATATTTGTTGAAAAAAAGTTGTTCAAAATAAGTGGTAGCGATTTTGAGGTTTTTAGGATAGCCAGGCCGCAAGAGACTATAAATTTTCAGAATTGCTTCATCAGAATTCTTTACATAATCCCGGTGCAAAGTGTTAAGAATGATTTCTTCTGCATTTTGTTGCCGGCCAAGAGCCTCCAAAATTTCTTTATCCGTGTCATATCCCAAAGCCCGCAAAAAAGTAGTAGTAAAAACTTTACCTCTTTTTCCCAGGGAAACATACAACAGATTATTGTGAATGTTAAACTCAAGTCCTATCCCTCGCAGAGGAATGATTCTCGCTGAATATAATCTTTGTGCACCAAATGTTAGCTCCTCTTTAAAGTAAACTCCGGGAGATTTTTGAAGTTGCTGAATAACTACTTTTTCAACTCCATTAATAACAAAAGTTGCTCTTTCAGTCATTATCGGAAGAGCCCCAAGATAAATTTCCTGCTCTTTAATTTCTTTGATCTTTTCAGCAGGAGAAGAATCTTTGCTCTCTCTTTTCTCTCTAATAATAAGACGAAATTTCACTTTAAGATTAAAAGCATAAGTAGTTTTGTTATATTGGCATTCGAGTTGGTTGTAGCGAGAGGCTTCCAGAGAATAACTCAAATATTCCAAAGTAAGAAGATTGTCATCGCTGGAAATAGGAAAAAACTTTCGTAAAGCAGATTCTAATCCCTGGTCCTCCCTTTTTGATGGTTCGATATCCTTCTGAAGAAAATCTTCATAAGAAGAAAACTGACTTTTTAAGAGATCAGGGATTTCCTCTAATAAAAAAATTTTTCTATCCTCTTTCATCTTTATCTACGTTTTTTTCGTAAAGGCTTGGAACATTCCCTGTAAGCGTGCCTTTAAAGATGCTCGCGGGCACGGTGTCCCATAGGGACGAGCGAGCAGATTTACAGAGTGCAAATTCCTCGCTGGGGAATTAAACGTGCCGCTGAAGGGAACTTCCGAGCCTACTTTATTTCTACTTTAGCGCCAACTGCTTCCAATTTCTTTTTAATCTCTTCCGCTTCTTTTTTCTCTATTTTCTCCTTAATAGGCTTCGGAGCAGACTCTACAAAATCTTTTGATTCTTTCAATCCTAAATTAGTAATGGATCTTATCTCTTTGATTACCGGAATTTTCTTTTCCCCTACTTCAGTTAAAATTACGTCGAAAGAAGTTTTTTCTTCTTCTTTAGCAGGAGCTTCTCCGCCAGCAGATGCTTGCGGTGAAGCAGCAACAGGAAAAGAAGCGCTTACCCCAAACTTCTCCTCCAAAGCTTTTATTAATTCCGATAATTCTAAAATATTCATATTTCCAATTGCCGCAACAAAATCTTCTTTAGAAATTGTTTTTTCTCCTTTTTTCTCTACAACTTTTTTCTCCTTCTTTGCAGATTTAACCACTTTTTTTTCCGCGATCATTTTATCTCCCCTTTTTTCTAACCACGAATTATACGAATTAACCGAATTTATTTAATTAGTGAAATTCGAGCAATTCGTGGTTGTTTATTTCTTTTTCTTTATATTATTTAGCACCTTAATAAAATTATAAACAGGTGCCTGTAACAGATTTAAAAATCGCACTAAAGGAAGCGATAGCATACCTACTAATTTTGCCTTAAGAACTTCCCGAGAAGGTAATTTTGCCAATGATTGAATCTCGCCAGAAGAAAAAATTCTACCACGATGATATCCCGCTTTGATCTTAAAAGATTCAAACTCTTTTTCAAAGCTTGTTAAAATTTTTGCGATCTCTTGGACATTCTCTTCATCAGTAAGAACAAAACCTATTACCTCATTTAAATTTTCTAAATGAGGCACGAAGTTTTCCAAATAAAGTTTTTTTAAAGCTATCAGCGTAAGATTTTTCTTTACTACCTTACAATTCCCTCCCTTTTCTTTTAATCTTTGTCGTAAATTCGTAACTTGTGGAACAGAAAGGGAAGAAAAATTTATTAAAAGAGAAATGTTAGCATCCTCAAATATTTTTGTCAATTCCAGAACTTTCTTTTCGTTTTCTTTCCTGGGCATCTTTATCTTTGTTTAATTTTTTAACCTCAATGAAGGGGACATGGTGAAACTGAGAGACCAAGACTTAATGCCTTGGCTCTTGGGCAAAAGATTTTTCACCGAAGTTACCGTCACATTTATATTTTCTATTAAATCAGATTCTTTAAACGAAATTTTACCTACCGGCAGATGAATATTTCCCCCCTCATCCATTTTAAATTGAACCTGACCTTTTTTTATCTTCTCTATTCTTTCTCCTATTTCATTCGTAATAGTGCCGGCCTTAGGAGTAGGCATTAAACCTTTAGGTCCTAAATAGCGGCCAACTTTTGAAACTTCTTTCGCGCAATCCGGGGTGGTAACAACAACATTAAAATCGCTCCAACCTTTGTTTATCTTTTCCAGAAATTCCTCGAATCCAACAAAATCTGCTTTAGCATCCTTTGCCTCTTTAACTTTTTCGCCTTTCACTAAAGCAAGAATTTTTACCTTCTTACCTGTGCCATGAGGAAGATCGATCAGTCCTCTCGTTATCTCACCTTTCTTGGGCACTAAAAGATGAAAAGCTAATTCTACCGTTTCATCAAATTTAGAAGATCCTTTGATTTTTTTGAGAATAGAGATTGCCTCTGAAATCTCATAAATTTTATTCTGATCAATTAATTTTAAAGCTTCCCGATATTTTTTTGACCTTTTCATTCTACTTCAATGCCCATACTTTTAGCTGTTCCTTCAATTATCTTAACCGCTTGTTTTAAATCTCTGGTATTAAGATCTTCCAACTTTAATTTAGCAATTTCCTCTACATCTTCTTTTTTGACCTTGCCAATTTTCTCCTTATTCGGAGTGCCAGAAGCTTTAGCGATACCGGCGGCCTTCTTCAAGAGAGATGAAGCGGGAGAAGATTTTAAAAGATAGGAAAATGAGCGGTCTTCGTAGATAGTAACTACTGCGGGAATAATCATTCCTTCCTTCCCCTTAGTTTTCTCATTAAATGAGTTGCAAAATTCCATTATGTTAATCCCATGTTGCCCTAAGGCAGGGCCAATAGGAGGAGAGGGAGATGCCTGCCCTGCAGGTATTTGCAACTTTACCAAAGCTTTAATTTTCTTCGCCATATTATTTTTTGAGGTTCTTTAAACTTTCTCTACTTGCCAGTATTCTAATTCAACCAGCGTTGCTCTGCCAAAAATAAAAACACTCACTTTTAATTTTTCCTTATCAGGTTTTACTTCCTTGATAATACCGCTAAAATTGGCAAATGGGCCATCTTTAATTTCTATATGCTCTCCCTTTTCAAATTCTAATCTGGGAGCAGGCTTTTTCTTTTCCTCTAAGACATTTAGAAGCGTTTGAATTTCCTCTTCCGGTAAAGGGGTAGGCATATTTCCTTCTCCTAAAATATCTAAGACACCTGGAATGGATTGTATCCTATACCAGATTTCTTCGTTAAAATCCATTTTTACCAGGATATATCCGGGAAGAAATTCTCGGGGGCTTATCTTCCTTTGCCCTTTGACGATTTCCGTGATTTCTTCAGTAGGGACAATTACCTCAAAGATATTACTTTCTCCCTGTTTAATAAAATGATCAAGCAAAGATTTAACTTTTTTCTCCTGACCTGCCCTCGTATGAACTACATACCAACTCTTAACCATAATAAATTTGGGCTCTCCGAAAAGTGCACTGACAAAAGCTTCTTCTGATATTGTTGATGAAGGACTTTTTGGAGTGTCTTTTCTATCTGAAGAAAATGCTAATAAACCTGGAAAAAAGCGCATCCACTGTTCCCGTGAGCATTGAAAGTAAAATTGTAACAAAAAGAACTAAAATTGTAAATTTCTGCAGAATCTTCCTTGCCGGCCAAGACACCTTCCTAAATTCTATAGATATATCATGAAAAAATTCTTTTATCTTAGGCATAATAGTGTAAAAACGTAAGAGTTAAGTTATCCTGAAATACCATATGATTACAGTGATTATAAAGGAGATTACAGTGATTTTTATCT
>PFWI01000043.1 GCA_002791075.1 bacterium (Candidatus Ratteibacteria) CG_4_9_14_3_um_filter_41_21
TTGCCATTAGCTAAAGAGCCAAAAAGAATAATTTTATCGGGTAGATATCTTTTGATAACAATATCGGTAATACGCTTCAATTCCTTTTGCAAAAGTCTTTTTCTTTGTTCGCCCTTCTTCTGTTTTATTTCTATTCCTTTGCTTTTCACCTCAAATATCAGAGGAATCCAAGTATCCTCTCGCCAGGCTTTTGTAGAAATGGGGATTGGTTCTATCTTTGGATCGACTTCGCCTGCAATCTCGAAAAGTTTTGCTCCTTCTTCTATCCTATCCTTTCCAAACTGAGAAGAGATAATTGCCACATCTATATCGCTATCTGCTCTTATTCCTCCCCTTAAACATGAACCATAAAGAATCACCTTGTCTATCTTTATCTTTTCTCTGTTTTCCAAAAGAAAGACAAATTCTTTAACTTTCTCTATAATTTCTTTTTTAACCATTGGAAAATTACCTTTATCTCTTTTAGGGATTTCTCGGTAAACTTTTTAGTGCATTTTTTATAGAATTTCTTCCTTTCTTCAGGGTAGCGAGATTCAAGATAAAATTCCATAAACCGTGCCAATTTCTTTCTAATTTCTTCGGTAATAAAGGGTAGCTTGCTGGATAATAAAGGCAAAGAATGCGTATAGGGAGCATGCTTTTCACTTTCTTTAACTACCAATGCTTTCAGAATTTTCTCCAGAGACAAATGACCGAAGAAAAGTGCATAGGGATACCTCTTAATTTTAAAGAGGGCCTCAGCAGTTTCTAAATCATAGTCAGCTCCTTCCCTCCAGTAATTTATAGTCTTCTTTATGTCAAATTTCATTCCTGTCCCTGCCTCCAACTCCCCAAAACCGGCAGATAGACCCTCTGCCTTTGCTTATATTTCAGGCAACAATTTTGCTCCATGGAATATAGCAACTATCTCAATAACCCCGGGCTTCAAACGATACACTAATCGGTAATTTCGGAAAATCCTTTCTCTTAAATTATCCTGATCATATTCTGGCACTATCCTGCCTATCTCAGGGAATTCGGGAATTTTCTCTATTATGGCTACAATCTTTTGCGCAAAGAACTTCGCATAATATTCAGAATCTTTCCCTATATATTCGCAAATTCCCTCCAGATCCTTAATTGCCCTTGGAGACCAGATTAACTTAACCACTTTTTTAAATGCTTTTTGGCCTCTTTATGAGAAATACTTTTTCCTCTATCAAGCTCTTCTATTCCTGTTCCTACCTTCTTGCGAAAATATAATTCTTCCATAATATCATCTACGCTGGTTTCTTCAGGCATTTTCTGAATCATCTTTATTACTTCCTCTTTTACCTTTGCCATCTTTTACGCCTCCTTATTCTCACTGCTCTCTCTCATTCCTGAGGTTGCCCCCAATGCTGTCATTCCCGAGGTTAGTAATCGGGAATCCATTCTGTATCAGTGTCATTGCGAGACCGAAGGGCGTGGCAATCCCTCCTTTTTTCATTCCTGTCTCCACTTCTCAATCACCGGCAGATACACCCTCCTGCTCTGGTAAACTCAAATTGCTACTTTCGCTTTGGGCAATTCGATCCGCACCTCTGGATTATCTGTCAAAATCCGGGAGGCATTGAGAAATTCTATTGCTACTGGATTATTATTCACATCATAATCTACAATAATACCTTCTTTAATCTCCTCGCTTTCTTCTATTTTGTCCTCTTTAAACCGAATATAAAGAGCATTCGCCTCCGGGTCATAATTTATTCTCATTCTGACCTCCAATATTTTTGAACCTTTGACGTCTTGTATAAAGTGATAACTATCCTTCTATCATTTTCTTCCTTAAAAATTGCCCTTATCAGATAATTCTTCTTTTTCTCTTCATCAAAAATTTTCTTTTGTGCGATTTTTTTGCCTTCTTTTTCTTCTATAATTTGGTCTGGATTAAAAACAGTTTCTTCAATTATATTTTTTTTAATACCTCTTTCTCTACACTGGTCTTTAGCATGGCTAAGCAAGATTACCTTCATCTATTTCTCATTCCCGAGGTTATCCCCCATCTTGTCATTCCCGAAGATTCCTGCTGGAGTTTACCCCTGCAGGTAGTAAGCAGGGGCAGGAATGACAAAAGGACTGTCATTGCGAGCCCGAAGGGCGTGGCAATCCCTCCTTTTTTTTCATTCCTGCCTCCAACTCCCCAAAACCGGCAGATATATTTTTCCACCAAAAAGCTTCAAAATCGCCACTCTCTTATGCATACTGCTATTGGCAACAACTTGCCATTTTACCCTGATAGAAACCTACGATAAATTTCCTTACGGTCTCCAACCCGATAAATTTTGATTACTTTCTTCTCACGCAACATCCAATAAGTAATCCGATAAGAAGCAAAATGAATTCTACAAAGCCCTTCCAAATCAGAAGGCATATTCTTTAGGCGGTAATGGATGATATATTCAGCATTCTCACCGAGCCATTTAATCTTACGAAGAAGCTTTATTTTTATATCGGGAGAAAGTTTTTCTAAATCAGAGATTGCTGAAGGAAGGGCTATAACTTTATATGCCATTTTTTAGCCAGATCCTCTACACTTATTCCCTTACCTTCTAAATCTTCCTCTCTTCTGATACGACGCAATTCTTTAATAAACTCTGGATTTCTGGATAAGAGCCAATCCTCCAAATCCTCCAGTGTTTCCGCAGTTTCCAGAGTTATTTTAGGAATAGATACCATCTCTTCTTTTTCCATTTTTTCACTCCTTAAAGTTTACGCTCCATCACTCCTCTCTCTCTCTGTCATTCCCGAGGTCAGTAATCGGGAATCCACTTCTTTAGATTCCTGCTGGAGTTTATCCCTGCAGGTAGTAAGCAGGGGCAGGAATGACAGAAGAGGTTGTCATTGCGAGTCCGCCACTGGTTCAATGGCGGACGTGGCAATCTCTCTTTTTCCTTTCATTCCTGTTTCCAGCTCCCCAGAACCGGCAGATAAATCTTCTTGTTCAACTCCTCTTTTTTCTTTTTATTAATCAATATGGTAGATATTCCTGATGGTGACGCTATTATAAAGGATAATCGTGCGGGAAATAGCAGAAAGGCTGGATCTC
>PFWI01000024.1 GCA_002791075.1 bacterium (Candidatus Ratteibacteria) CG_4_9_14_3_um_filter_41_21
TAATCAGCCAGGGTCAAGATCAATTCTTCCAGGGGATACTTTTTGTTGACGGGCATAAGTTTACTCCGCAGTTCTTCGTCGGCCGCATTGAGGGAAACCGACAGTTCCACCTGCCGGCCGATGGTTTGAAAACGTTCTATCCCCGGTATAATTCCGCAGGTGGAGACGGTGATTTTACGGGCGCCGATAGATATGTCTTTGGGGTCGTTGATAACGCTGATTGCCCTGACCAGATTATCATAATTATCAAAGGGTTCACCCATTCCCATAAAGACGACATTGGTTATTTTTTGATTACGTTCAAAGCGAATAAAGAGCAGTTGATTTATAATTTCCGCAAGGGTAAGATTTCGGGTAAAGCCGTTTTGGCCACTGGCACAGAAGACACAGTTGTATTTACATCCGACCTGCGTAGAAAGGCAGACGGTTGCTCTTTCCCGGTTCGGTATCAGAACGGTCTCAATGAGGTTGTCGTCGGACAAGCGGAAGAGAAACTTTTCGGTCCCGTCGGCTGATTGCGCAATTTCCAGAACCTGTGGCCGGCTAATGTAGAAAATGGCATCCAGCCTTTCTTGAAGATTTTTGGGCAGGTTATGCATCAGATTGAAATCGGATACGCCTTTTCGGTACAACCAGCCTAATATCTGTCTGGCACGGAAAGAAGGTTCTGAAATTTCAGCCAGCCGCTTTTCAAATTCCGCTATCGTGAAGTTTTTGATATCCTGCTTTTCCATAAGATTATTGCCCCTCACCCTGCACCCTCTCCCCATCGGGGAGAGGGAAATTTCCAATTTTCTCTTTCCTTGGAGAGAAAACCTGTCCTATTGTGGATTATATTATACCTTTAGCCAAGTTTTAGGCTAGCAAAAGCAGAAGAAAGATAGAGGAAAATAGCCAGGATAATTGTTATCTGAAAGCCATAGGCCATCATTAAGATAACTGCGCCAATAGTAGCGATTACTGAAAAGCATCCATTTATTCCCCAACACCAGGGAATAAGGTTCTCATCTATTCTCCCGGCTCTTTCCAAACCCAAAGGAAAGGGGATACCCATAAAGAAAGATAAAGGAGCAAGAAGAAAGAGAGAAAGAAATATTTTAAAGATTAGAGGAAAGTTAAGAAAGTGGGAAAGGATCGGTTTAAGGGAGAGAAGATAAAAGATAGAGATTAAGATTATAGAGAAAACTGAGGTAATTATTCCTCCTTTGAGTTTTTTAGCATAGCAACTTCCCAGACCAGAAAAAATAAGGATACAGGTAAGGATAAAACCTGTAGCATAAAGGGGATGGGAAAGGAAGAGGACAAATTTTTGGATAAAAGCCATCTCTAAAAGCATAAAGGAAAAACCTAAAAGGGAAAAGTAGAGGAAAGAACCCCCCTTCTTTCTGGTTATTCTGAATCTTTTTCTGCGGAGGAAGAGAGGTAAAAGAATTAGAAAAATAGAAGAGACCAACGCCTGACTTAAAGTAGCGATAAGGACGATATAGCCCCATTCCAAAAAAGGAATCCATTCTTTTCCGGCTGTTCTTAAAAGAAGCGGCAAAGATTTCCATTTAAAGAAGTGAAAGAAGTAGGGAGAATCATCAATAGGAGGAGATATATTGAAGGGATAAAATTTTAAAAAATTCTCTCTATCTTTTGAAATTATCTTTTGGGAGGCTTGAAAATAAGTCTCTTCCTTCAGAAGATTGTCTTCCTCTTTTATTCCTGGATAGAAGAGAGTTTCAAATAGTCTCTCCTTGCAGAACTCCTTTGTTTCTTCGATCTCTTTTTGGGTAAATTCTCCTTTCTTGGCTAAGATGGTGGCGGTTCTTAAACCACGGATAAAGATGATGCTTTTTTCTCCTTTTAAACCCGACCTTGCTAAGGCTTCAGATAGAAGATAGAGAATCTTAAGGTTGTCCCGGGGCGGTTCCTTGAGCCAGGAAGTAATCGATAATATTCCTCCTGGTTTTAGCCTCTGGATATATTTTTGGAAGGCTTCTAAGGTATAAAGATAAGTTTCATTGAGGCTGTAAAGACCGCTACTGGCAGCAGTAAAAGAACCGAGCAGAGAAAGAGAAATCAGGTCATACTCTTTCTCGGCCTTTTCCAGATAGCCTCTGGCTTCAGCAATTATTGGTTTTACGTCTTCTCTTTGATAAAGAGAACCGGAAAAGTTCCGGTAATCGTCTTTCAGAATACTGACGATCTGTGGGTTGAGTTCTAAAGCAGTAATCTCTTTTGCCTTATGATAAATTCCGTTCAAAACCTCTGTTCCACCGCCTACTCCAATGATGAGGAGAGTTGGCTTAGCTAAAAGGTAATAAGGAAGAGCTGAGGTGAGATAATTAACAAAAGAGATTTTAGAGGTATCTCCATCAAAGCGGCTAATTGGACCAACCTCTTCACCATCAAGAAAGAGGAGTGCCTGAGCAGGAAGGTCTTCCTGAAAATTTAAAGAGAGGCCGGCAGCCTCCCGAATAAAAGGGCTTTCTACTACCTCGACAATTCCTAAGGGAGAAAACTTTCTTAAAGTAATTCTGGAAGAAGGAAGGTTTAAGGTTCTGCTTATCCCTTTATACTCTGAAGGAAGAAGAGAGATTTGAATGAATGGAGAAAGACCAGCAAAAAGGAAGGTAAGGAGAAAGAAAAGAGTTAAAGCAAGGAAGGTTTTCCTTCTTCGTCTCATCCACAAGTTTGCTTCACAAATGGAGCAACTACAAAAAGGAAGTAAAGCGGCAAAAAAGCCTAAAGAGGAGATCAAGAAAATACCCCTTTCTAAAGGAAGGATAAAGGAGATAAAGATAATTAATAACGCTCCAAATCCAGAGCCCAAAAGGTTGGCTCCGTAAACCTTATTGGTCCTCTCTTTGAATCTTGTCAGAGCCAGTCCGATGGAGAGTGCACCAGCGAAGAAAGGAATGAGCAAAAGGAGATAGACCAAGAGAAGGTAGAGGTATTGCTTTCCATACCAGACCAAAAGAAAGGGAGAGAAAGGAATCTTCTGAATAAGAATTAGAGAAGAGAGAGTGGTTAGACCAAAGAGGAAATTGGAAAGAAAGAAGGAAAGAGGAAATTTTCTCAAAAGTCCTTCTTTAAAGATAGAGATAAAAGCACCGCTTACTCCGAAGCCTAAGAGCCCAACACTGATTGCCATATAGCCGAAGTGGTGCCAGAGGATATAAGAAAAGACCCTCATCAGGTAAATCTCGTAGGAAATTATTCCAGCAGAAATGGAGAATACCGAAAATAAAAACATTTTAGTAAAGCAAGATATGCTATTACCTTACAAAGGGAACAAACCTTACCGGAAGGATATTTTTTGTCTTAAGATTGCCTTCTTGATCCTTTTCTATCAGAATAAGGTTTTGGGTTAAGAAAGGGTCGCCCACCGGAATGCACATCTTTCCACCTTTCTTTAATTGCCGGATTAAAGAAGGAGGAATATGGGTAGCGGCTGCGGTAACCATAATCCCATCAAAAGGAGCATACTCCTCCCATCCATAATAACCATCGCCAATCCTACATCTTATCGACTGATAACCTAAATCTTTCAGCCTCTTTTTAGCACTTTCTCCCAACTCTTCAATTATTTCTATCGTATATACCTCTTGGGTAATCTCGGAAAGGATGGCGGCCTGATAACCTGAACCGCTTCCTATTTCCAAAACTTTATTCCCCTGTTTTAGATTAAGAAGTTCGGTCATTAGAGCCACAATATAAGGTTGAGAGATGGTCTGTCCGTAGCCAATCGGTAAAGGTCGATCGGCATAAGCCAGAGATTGCAGTTCTTCAGAGACAAAGAGATGGCGGGGAACATTTCTCAATGCCTGCAAAACGCTCTTCTCTTTTATTCCTCTTTTCTCAATTTGTTCAGAAACCATGTTTTCTCTCTGTCGTTTAAAATTATCCAGGGCAAACAGGGTAACTAAATTGGAAAGAGACAAGGAGAATAGAGCCAGAACAATAAGATTCAAAGATAACCAAACTTTGCCGGGTGAATTCTGCTTTGCACTATTCGCTCGTGCCGAAGCCTTTGCCGAAAGACTTGAATTATTCTTCGTCATCTTTCTATATAAATCTTTGTATGGAATTTCAAAGTTGCAGCGACCAACTACTTAAGGGAAAATGGAAAACAGAGGGGAAAAGGGAAAAATACCCCGTCTCTTCGGGACACCCCTTTTGAGAAAAAAGGGGAATGAAATATTAATTAATCTTTTCCTCCAATACTACTAGGCGGATTCGCTTGATTCGCCAGTATTCTAGGCGAACTTTCCCATCTTTCCCCCTTTTTCCTTGTTGTTAATTTGCTTTTCGATTTGCCGGTTGTAATAGCGATTAAACCCTGTTATTGCCTTCCTTTGTTCTGCAGATAAAGAGGAATTTTCCTTTTTCAACATCTCCAGGAACTGGCTTGTCTTATAGTTGGATAACAATTTAAGGTCTTCTTCTTTAAAGTGACTTACCACATCGGATTTAATTATCTTAATCAGTTTATTTAACGGGATTTTCATAAATCCTTCCACGCAAACCGGATCAAAATGGGTACCGGTTCCTTCCTTTATTAGAGATAAAGCTTGTTTGATGGGCATTGCGTCCCGGTAATGACGTCTGCTGGTAATGGCATCGAAAACATCAGCGATGGCCATAATCCGACTCAAATAGGGAATATCTTCCCCTTTAAGATTCTCCGGATATCCTTCTCCGTCAACCCTTTCATGATGGCTGCTTGCTACTTGAGGAATTTCCTTAAGGTGTCGTTGAAAATTGGCCCTTTCTAAAATTTTTCTGGTGAGAGCAGCATGAGTTTGGATATGCTTGTATTCTTGCTTGCTTAAACGTCCCGGCTTGGTAAGCACCGCTTCCTGCACTCCAATTTTACCTAAATCATGGAGGATAGAAGCATATTTTAGCAATTCTAATTTCTCTTTCCCAATTCCTAATTGTTTGGCAATAGCCAGAGAATATTCGGTAACCCGGCGGGAATGACCGGCGGTCATTGGATCCCGGGCATCGATAGTGGCAGCCAAAGTCCAGACAAAACTGTCAAAACTCTCTTTTAAATTTTCATAAAGTTGGCTATTTTCTATTGCTGCGGCGGCCTGGGAGGAAAATATTTGTAACAAATTCCGGTCTGGCGGGGTGAAAAGTCCCCCTCTTTTGTTTAATACCTGGAAGACACCAATTACTTCTCCCAGATGGTTCTTCATCGGCAGGCAAAGAACAGTTCGGGTTCTGAAATCGGTTTTCTTATCCAGCTCTGGATTGAAACGAGGATTAGCGTAAGCATCACGTACATTCACCACCTTTCCCGTAGTGGCTACATAGCCAGCCAAACCCTTATCAAGCGTAAGATTAAACTTCTTACCGCCCATTCCGTGAGCTACTTTGCTCCATAATAGCTGTTTTTCCTTATCCAGCAAAAACAAACTACATCTTTCTGCCCGAAGTAACTCCCTTGTTTTATCAGCAATAAGTTCCAATAAACTTTCTGTGTTGAGAT
>PFWI01000253.1:0-3153 GCA_002791075.1 bacterium (Candidatus Ratteibacteria) CG_4_9_14_3_um_filter_41_21
ACGCTGATTTGTCATTGCGAGCCCGAAGGGTGTGGCAATCTCATGAGATTGCTTCGTCGTTTCACTCCTCGCAATGACGTCTGCGGTCATCGTCCACCATACTGGTCAAGAAGCAGGACCTCATGGCGGCATTTGGGGCACAAAATACGGAAGATATCGGAGCGGGTAGTCGGGGGAGGAACTTTGGAAGGAGCCTCTTCTTTTACTATTTTCAGTTCTTTCTGCGCGGTTAAAATTAAAGGGAAGTTGCTATAGGCTAAAGGACCTAACTTCTTTACTAACCACAAAAGATGCTCTCTGGTTCCAATAATCCGGCCGCATCTTTCGCAAATAAGGAGCTCCTTTTTCTGTTCAGAGAAAAGTTCTTTTCGGTCAAAGACCGCCAGATCATATTCCCCGGTTAAATGAACACCTTTCTCGGTAAGGCAATTGGCTTCACATTGGCCACAGAAGATACACTGATCGTAATGCCAGATAATTCTTCTGGTAGCGGTTTTTGGCTCATCAATTAGCTCAATGGCATGAGAGGGGCAGACTTCTGCGCAAGCGCCACAGCCAACACACCAATCATCATCAGGAACCGGCTTTCCCCGGAATTTCTCAGGCGGTTTGTGAGGCACAAAAGGAAATCTGGTGGTGTAATGCCCTTTAAATAAAGCGGTAAAGGCCTCTTTAAGAATTCTGAATTGGAATAAACTTGGTAATTTCATATGCTATCCCCCTCACCTTCTATCCTCCCCCTCAAGGGGGGAGGAGATAGGTGGGGGTGTAACTTATCTGTGTGTATCTGTATCTTCTTCGTACTTATCACAGACACTCTTCTCCCACAGTTTAACTCCGGATTTATGGGCGCCCCGGGCAAGCGCATGGGCGGCGGTGGGAGAGGTCAGGATGAGAAAGAGGATAATCAGCAAAGCCTTTATACCCGAGGGACTCCATCCGGTGATGATAAAGACTCCAAACATTATCCCGCAGGTTCCTAAGGTTACACACTTGGTGGATGCTTGAAGCCGGTTATAAAGATCGGGAAGCCTCACCAGACCCAGACAACCAAAGAAATCAAAGATGACTCCTACGATGATGAAAATATAACCAATTATCTCATTCATCAAAGCTCCTTCCTTCCAGATACTTTGATAGAGCCAATACCCCGATAAAACTCTGCAGGGCCCAGGCGATGCCAATATCCAGATACCAGGGTCTTCCTGTAGCCAGACAAAGGATGGCGCAGAAACCGACAATTAAAATTCCCAGGATATCCACCGCTACCACCCTATCCGCTGGTGTTGGACCTCCGAGGATGCGGAAAAGGCATAAAAAGGAGCAGAGAAGAAGGATATAAAGGCAGCGCACCAGAAAACCAAAAGGATGAGTAAATATCCAGATTAGGATTGCCGCTAAAATAATTAGTCCGATTAACCAGCGCAGAAACCTCATTCGAATATTCTCCTTAAGATTCTCTCGAACCTCTCCACAACAATTCTGGTAGCCTCCTCTACTTCTTTATCCTTGACATTAATCCAGTGAATATATAAGTAGCCTTTCTCCTTATCCACATCCACACTTAACGTTCCCGGAGTAAGGGTGATGGAATTGGCTAAAAATGTTAAACCGAGCTCAGTTTTAAGTTGCGTCTTTACCTTAACAATCCCCGGATTTATGGGGAGGGCGGGATGACCTACCCGATAGGCAACATCAAAATTCGCTTTAAGACATTCCCATAAGAAAACAGGAAGATAATAGAGAAACCAGAGATAACGAACCGGTTTTTTAAATAGGGGAACTTCAGAAACGAACATATCCGAGATTAAAAATGCTACCAGTATTGCTACTCCAACTCCTACTATTAAAGAAAGCAATTCTACCGACCAGGTAAGCCCCAGCCAGATGATGAAAGCAACAATGAAAAGAATAATTTTTGTCTTCATCTTAAGTTTTCCATAACAATTCTGGCATAATCTGTTCCCTTAAGCAAAACGTCTGTCGCTGGACCAAGGAAATTATTTCTTAAAGCCGGAATTAGGAGAACTCCTCCCACAATACAGATGAGGGAAAGAACAATCATCGGAATTCTCATAGAAAGAGGAACTTCTTTAATAGATTGAGAGCTTTCCTTCTTTTTTCCAAAAAAGGCATATCTTTGAACTTTCATAAAGGAAGATAAAGTTAAAAGACTCGCTAAGACTGCCCAAAAAGCATAACCGAGATGGCCTGCTTGAATACAAGCAATAATTATGATCAATTTACTCCAGAATCCATTAAAAGGAGGAATCCCGGAAATGGACATCGAGGCGATCATACAGGTGGAACCTGTAACCGGCATCCTCTCCCTTAATCCACCCATCTTCCGCAAATCCCTTGTGCCGGTGGCATAAACTACCGCTCCCGAGTTAAGGAAGAGAAGAGACTTAAATACTGAGTGATTGAAGAGGTGAAATAGTCCACCTAAGATTCCCAGAGGTGTTCCCAGGCTAATTCCCAAAATCACATAACCGATCTGGCTGATAGAGTGGTAGGCTAAGAGTCTCTTGAAGTCCCACTGCCCAATAGCCAGAAAAACTCCCACCACCATCGACAAGGTTCCCAATACCATCAAGACCGTAAGAAAAGATTGGCTAATTCCCAGAACACTGAAAAATATCCGCAAAATTGCATATATTCCAAGCGCTTTTATCAACACTCCGGAAAGCATGGCTGAGATGGGGGCCGGCGCAGAAGGATGGGCATCAGGAAGCCAGGCATGAAAAGGAACGATGGCGGCTTTAAGTCCAAACCCCATCAGAAAAAGGACGCTAACAAAAGGAATAATCTTACCTTCTTCTCTACTCTGTAAAACGCGAGAGATATCGGCCATATTCAGGCTGGAGGTATAAGAATAAAGAAGAGCAATTCCCAAAAGGACAAAAGAGGAGGCGACACAACTTAAAACCATATATTTAAAGGAGGCCTCCAACTCCTCGGCTTCCACGCCAAATGCTACCAGAGCATAACTGGCCACGGAAGCAATCTCCAGAAAAACGAAGAGATTAAACATATCTCCGGTGATAATCACTCCGTTCATCCCCCCGAGCATCAGCAGGAAGAGAGTATAAAACTTCCCCTTGGAGGTATATCTCTCCATATAACTTAAGGAATAAATGGTGGCAAAAAGAG
>PFWI01000253.1:3164-4370 GCA_002791075.1 bacterium (Candidatus Ratteibacteria) CG_4_9_14_3_um_filter_41_21
TAAAGAATAGACCGAAAGGCAAAGAAGAGAAAAGGTGGCTAAATTTGCCCAAGAATCGGCAAAGCATTTATTCTTGATCAGGGAGATAAGAAATGCCGAGCCTAATGGTATCGCCACAAATAAAGGTATTAAATGATTCATCCTTTTAATTTTCTGATTTTGGTAATATCAAATGTTCCATATTTATCATAAAGTCTGACGGCAATGGAGATTAGAAGAGCAAGAACGGCCAGTCCAATGACGATGGCGGTTAGCACCAGAGCCTGGGGTAAAGGGTCAACCATATTCTCTATTCTTTGCACCGGAGAATGAATGGGAGCCCTTCCCTGCATCCGATAACCAATGAGAATCAGGAAGAGATAAAGAGAATAATCAATGATGCTGATGCCGATGATAATTTTAATAAGGTTTTTCTTTACCAGGATACAATATAAGCCAATACAAAAGAGAACAAAACAGAGAAGATAAATCATCTTTTTTTCTCTCCTATTTTAAATAAGGTAAGGGCAATGAAGATGAGGAAAAGACCTGCGCCCACTTTAAGACAGATAGCAATATTGCAGAAGGGGATGATTCCCGCACTTGCCAGATGAAATGGTTCCCCCTTATTTAGGAAATTGAGGAAGAAAAAACCTCCAATAATGCCGAGCAAAGCAATGGTAAGAAACATTATCGCTCCAATATTTTCCAGGAATGATGCCTTTATCTGGTCCAACTTCTTAAAAGCAAATTTACCGCCATAAGCGAGGATAAGATGGATGAAAGATAGGGCAACAATCACTCCGCCGGCAAATCCTCCTCCGGGAGAGAGATGACCATGAAGAACGATATAGATTCCAAATAAGAGGATAAATCCTACCGTAAGTCGGGTGATGACCTTAACAATTAAGGTCATACCCTGTTCGGGTTCTTTCATTTTTTAATTCTTCCAATTTTTCTCAAGACCACAATTACCCCCATTACCGCAGTAAAAAGCACCGTTGCCTCGCCCAGAGTATCGTATCCCCGAAAGTCTAGGATTACCGAGGTCACAAGATTTGCGGCTCCGGTTTTGCTCAGTCCTTGATTCAAATATTCCGTGGCTACCTTCAGATAAGGTTTCCCGAAGGGAGGAAGCTCTCTAAGAGCAAAATATCCAAAAAAGAGGAATATCAGAACAAAAATGAGAGCTGAGATTAACCGCGCATAATCGGTACCCCGATTTAA
>PFWI01000219.1 GCA_002791075.1 bacterium (Candidatus Ratteibacteria) CG_4_9_14_3_um_filter_41_21
ATTTCCTTTTTCTAACCACGAATTAACGCGAATTACTCTAATTCGTAAAATTCGATAAATTCGTGGTTTTATAACTTGTTCTTTTTTTCTTGTTGTAGTGGTGAGAATTTTTTAATCTGTGGCCGCATTAAGGATAGATCTTTTTTTCTCAACATCTATACGTCAATGTACTTTGCTCTCCCGTAGGGGACCAAGAGGACATTATGATAGATATTGATTGTCTTCTGGGCTACAATCTTCCAGGACAGAGTTCCCTTTACATAGTCTCGGGCATTCTTTGACAACTCATTATAGAAAACATCATCGTTCAGGATCTTTACGAGATGTTCCACGAACTCATCGTCATTATTGGCAATGAGACCACATTTGGCTCTGGTAACCATCTCTCTTAAAGCTCTCACTTCGGGGGAAACAACCACCGGACGACCAAAAGCAAGACAGTGCACGAGAATTCCGCTCTGAGAACCTTTTTGGTAAGGCAAGGGGACAACATTGGCTGCCGAGAGGATGGTATCAAAGGTTTTCTGAGGGAATTGACCTCTTAGAATCATTATCCGATCGAGGGTCGGGGAGTCATTAACCAAACGGAAGAACTCATCGGTATAGTCGCGATACTCCTGCTGTCTTATTTTCCCGGCGATGACTAAAACTGCATTATCCACCCTTTCCGCAATTCGGGGGAAGATTCTTACAATCCGCTCCAGTCCTTTAGATGGCCTGAAGTAACCAGCGAGAAGAATAACCTTCCGGTCTTTATTTAATCCGATCTTCTTCTTTGCCTCCGGAATCGCTTCAATTTCCCTTGCGCCATGAGGGATAACCCTGATGTTGTTAAAAGAGCCAATCTTCTTAAGGATAGCTTCTTTCTGATATTCTTCATGGACGATTACGCTATCTGCAGTTCGGATAAGAGTTTCTAAAATTATCTTTTCTTCCCGGGAAAAGTCTTCATAAATGGTATGGAAAGTTATGACTACTGGTGTCCGGCACAGTTTGAATCGGTGGACCAGCGGAATAACATTTACTCCCTTGGGCCTTCCAAACAGACCATATTCATGTTGGATGTGAACAACATCAGGAGTGAACTTAGCCATCATCTGAAAAATTTTCTCTGCTAAATCAGGGTCATTGGCATGGAAAGCGGGATGGACTTTCTCTCCCTCTCCCCCAAACTGGCTGACAATATAGACCTCATTGCCCAACCGCCGCAGGCCATCAACTAAGTATTCGGTATAGGTAGCAATGCCACACTCAATCGGTGGATAGCTGGAGACCATTCCGATGCGCAATTTCTTCCTCCTTCATTTCTATCAATCGCTTGGCTAAATGAAAAACTTTCTTATTTAGTTCTTTGATTATTTCCAGTTTATCCTGAAACTCATCCATTCTATGCTCACTTATGGCTTGCTTGATTGCTTTTTTATACCGGCAGTATCCGGAGAAGGCTCCAAGCCAGAACATAAATTCTTCCCTTTGGTCCTTAAAATTCATCGTGCGAAGGATATATTCATTGCATTTCCTGCTTATTCCTGGGGAGACTTCATCTAACCAGCGCAGACTGGCGTAGAAATAACCGGTTGCCCAGAAGCAGTTAATCTTCTCTGACCAGCAGTCGTAGTCCGTAGTTAAAGCCCGAAATCTTTCCCGTCCACCGGACGAGACCTCTTTATCCTCCCGGAGAATCCGGAAGTTTTTGATATCTGGGTCCTCAATACCTGAACCGTAAGGGAAGTGAATGCCTCTTTCTCTTAGCCGTGGTAAGATATCTTTCGTCTCTGAAATAAAGGAAAGAAGGAGTTGAGGGAGTTGGTCGCTCAATTCGAAAAAACCCTCTAAACCACATGGCACTTCAAACGTCTCTTCCCTTAAAGATGTACTATTCAGGAGGACTAAGTAATCGCGAACAGCATCTATGGCAGAATAGGCTTCCTCGCTCAACAGAAGGGGAGGAAGAAACTCTCCGGTATACTGGCAGACGACCGTTCTCTCCTCTTCATAAACCCGGAATATCTCAGGATGAAGCTTCCTATATTTTTTTAGAAGTGAAGATACCTCTAAGAACTTCAAGTATCTTTTCTCGTTGGGAAAGGTAGTGGAGACATATCTTTCCGTGCCGTTTTTGAGCACTGAACAAATTACTTTTTTCTCCCAGCCATCCTTGGCATTTAACCTTGACTCAAAAGTATATCCATATCTTTTGAGAGGGAATACGGATAAAAAATCCCGACTTACCTCGTAATTGTGCAATTCCTCAAACATATAAGTTATTCTCCATCTAAAAATTCTAAGCTATTCCGGTCCTGTCCAAAAAAATTAGGCTCTTTTTTAGTTCCTCTTTAGTAGCCCTGTCTCCTACCTCTATTATTTTAATCGTTTCCTGCTGCAGGTACTTCTTAATCAAGGGGAAATTCACCTTTCCTATCCCGGGTGGTAAGTGATCCTTCAATAATCTTGTATCATGAAGATGAATCCCCGCCATTCTCTCCCCAAAAGTCTTCAGCCAGTCCTCCTGGGCGCTTAACCCAAGGTTCTCCTGGACCTGAGCGTGCCCGGTATCGTGCCAGTAACAGAGATTAGGTTCTTTTACTCTAGCAAATATTTCTTCCGTCTCCTTTAGGTTGGGGATTTCATAGAAATTCACTCTCGGCTCCAGACAAAAGAGAATTTTGCGATTTTCCCGGCAGACTGTCTTAAGACTCCTGATAACCCTCTCCACGTATTTGTAAGCGTATTTTGTCCGTATTTCGCTCAAATGCTTTCTCGTTATTTCCAAGCCCAAGGGCTCCTCTCCCCTGGACCAGCTCTCTTTGAAATCCCTGCAATTCTCCCTTAAATGCCCCTCTTTAATATATCCCGCATGGAGAATGACTGCTCTGGCTCCCAATTCCTCAGCAAACTTAGCTGTCTTTAGAGTAAGTTTGATTGTTTCTTCCCTCCTTTTTTCGTCAGAGGAAGCCAGGAAGTCCCCTCGTCTATTCTCAGCGTCAATTGGCTTATCCGTAAAGAGGTTGTGGACACTTGCGATGTTTAAATTCAGTCTCTTCTGCCAATTTAAAATATCCTTTTTGGATGTCTTGACTGAGGAGACCCCAATTTCAAAG
>PFWI01000163.1 GCA_002791075.1 bacterium (Candidatus Ratteibacteria) CG_4_9_14_3_um_filter_41_21
CATTCTTTTTTTCCCTCTGAAGAGATAGCACAAATAAAAGCACTTGCCTGCCAACTTCCGGCAGAGCGCGGTATCCCCCTAAGCCGGTTTTCTATCACTGAAATTGTCCGAGAAGTAATTTCAGAAGCGGGAAATTGCCGGTGATATTGACAAAATACAAGAAAAGATAGCACATGCTATCTTTGGATTTAGACGGTAACTGCATTGCATTTGACATTGTTTAAGAAGTAAGATATACTAAAGATTTGACATTGTTTGAGAAATAAGATATAGTAAAAAATTGACATTATTTAAAAAGTAAGATATACTGAAATCAAAAGTTGATCTTTGACAATTTTTCGTTTATGGTCAAGCAAGAAAGAGCGTACGGAGGATGCCTTGGTGAAAGATAGCGAAGAAGGACGTGGTAAGCTGCGATAAGCTTCGGGTAGCCGCAAATAGGCTTTGATCCGGAGATTTCCGAATGGGGCAACCCATCTGCTTTAATCGGCAGATATCTATCTCTAAATAAAATAGGGGCTAGAGGCAAAACCAGGAGAATTGAACCATCTTAGTATCCTGAGGAAAAGAAAACGAATGCGATTCCCTTAGTAGCGGCGAGCGAAACGGGAACAGCCTAAACCAAATAGGGGTAATAGCCTGTATGCGTTCTCTATTTGGAGTTGTAGGACTTAAACAAAGCCAAGATACAGATTGGCACAAGGCCTAAAATTTTTTCGCTTAGTCGAACAGCCTGGAAAGACTGGCTAAAAAAGGTAATAGCCCTGTAGATGAAAAGCGAAGAAAGCCTTGATTAAGTTCCTGAGTACTGCGGAACTCGTGGAATTCTGTAGGAATCTGGCCCGACCATGGGCTAAGGCTAAATAAAATCTTTCAACCGATAGTGAACAAGTACCGTGAGGGAAAGGTGAAAAGAACCCCGAGAGGGGAGTGAAATAGAACCTGAAACCGTATGCTTACAAGCAGTCAGAGCCCTATGCTCTTCCTTATATTCGGAAGAGAATGGGTGATGACGTGCCTATTGAAGAATGAACCGGCGAGTTATTTAGAGTAGCAAGGTTAAGTCTATAACATAGACGGAGCCGTAGCGAAAGCGAGTCTGAATAGGGCGACAAAAAGTTACTTTAAATAGACCCGAAGCTGAGTGATCTACCCATGGCCAGAATGAACTCTGCCTAATCGCAGAGGGAGGTTCGAACCCGTGTAGGTTGAAAACTGCTGGGATGAGCTGTGGGTCGGAGTGAAAGGCTAATCAAACTCAGCGATAGCTGGTTCTCCCCGAAATAGCTTTAGGGCTAGCCTTCCAGAAAGCGTAGTGGAGGTAGAGTACTAAATGGATAAGGAGGCCCACCAGGTCTCCAAATCCAATTAAACTCCGAATTCCATTATTGTTGCTGGAGGAGTCAGACTGTGGGGGATAAGCTCCATGGTCAAAAGGGAAACAGCCCAGACCATTAGCTAAGGTCCCTAATATGGACTAAGTGGTAAAGGAAGTGGAGTCACTCAGACAATCAGGATGTTGGCTCAGAAGCAGCCATCATTTAAAGAAAGCGTAACAGCTCACTGATCGATTTGAAGTCTCTAAAAATCGTAAGATTTGCGAGACTTTTGTAACTCTGCGCCGACAATGTAACGGGGCTCAAGTCCATTACCGAAGCCGTGGATTTAGTTCGTAGTCCAGAGTTCATAGTTCGTAGATTTCTATGAACTATAGGCTAGTAACTATGAACTGAATGGTAGGGGAGCATTCCCTAAGCGAGTGAAGCCTGACCGCAAGGACAGGTGGACGTATGGGAAGAGAGTATGCCGGTATAAGTAACGAAAAAATCTGTGAAAAACAGATTCGCCGAAAGTCTAAGGTTTCCTGGGGAAGGTTAATCCGCCCAGGGTTAGTCGGTGGCTAAGTCGAGGCTGAAAAGCGTAGATAATGCACAATCCGTTAATATTCGGATACTACCTAAGAACCGTTTTGAGTGATGAGGTAACGCAGAAGGACAAATCAGCCACATAATGGATATTGTGGTTTAAGCCCGTAGGTTGGGAAGATGAGGAAAATCTTTATCTTCCATTTAAAACCAAGAGGTGAATAGGAGTTTTCTCTTCGGAGAGAGCGAACTGATCGATTCCACGCTGCCAAGAAAAACCTCTAAACAAGGTTTTTGGGTAACCGTACCGCAAACCGACACAGGTAGACAAGCAGAATATGCTTAGGCGCTCGAGATAACTCTCGTTAAGGAACTCGGCAAATTAACCCCGTAACTTCGGAATAAGGGGTGCCCTGGTAGTGTGAGGCGTTTTTACAATTTCTCGCACGAGAGGGTTGCAAAAAAATGGCTCCTGCGACTGTTTACTAAAAACACAGGTCTCTGCTAAGTCGTAAGACGATGTATAGGGACTGACACCTGCCCGGTGCCGGAAGGTTAAGAGGAGATGTCATCTGCCCTTTTTGGGTGGAGAAGCGTTGAATCGAAGCCCTGGTAAACGGCGGCCCTAACTATAAGGGTCCTAAGGTAGCGAAATTCCTTGTCGGGTAAGTTCCGACCTGCACGAATGTTGTAACGATAGGAGCACTGTCTCAACGAGGGACTCGGTGAATTTGTGATACCCGTGAAGACGCGGGTTACCCGCAGCAAGACGAAAAGACCCCGGAACCTTTACTGTAACTTAACATTGGATTTTAAAATAGTATGTGTAGCATAGGTGGGAGGCTATGAAACCGGCTCGTCAGGGCTGGTGGAGCCGCCAGTGAAATACCACTCTTACTGTTTTGAGGTTCTAACCTTATTCTGTGAAACCAGAAGAGGGACAGTGTTTGGCGGGCAGTTTGACTGGGGCGGTTGCCTCATAAAAAGTAACTGAGGTGCCCAAAGGTTTCCTCAAGCCGTTTGGTAATCGGTTGTAGAGCGTAAAGGTATAAGGAAGCCTGACTGCGAGACCGACAGGTCGAGCAGAGTGGAAACACGGGCTTAATGATCCGGTGATTCTGAATGGAAGGGTCATCGCTCAACGGATAAAAGGTACTCCGGGGATAACAGGCTGATCTTGCCCAAGAGTTCATATCGACGGCAAGGTTTGGCACCTCGATGTCGGCTCATCGCATCCTGGGGCTGAAGTAGGTCCCAAGGGTTGGTCTGTTCGCCCATTAAAGCGGTACGTGAGCTGGGTTTAGAACGTCGTAAGACAGTAAGTGACCGTTGCTGTCTATAAATTTGGCTATATGCTGGGAAATCCGAGAATCACCTCCTACTTGACAAAAGATGTTGATAGAGATAAAATATCTCTATGGCAAGTAAAAACGGAGGGTGTGCGGATAATCAGCAGGCAAGCAGGAAAAAAATATCAGATGAATATTTTACTGGCTTCGTTGATGGAGAAGGCTGTTTCTATGTAGGTTTCAGCCGAAGAAAAGATTTACCTTTAGGTTGGCAGGTTATTACAGAGTTCCATCTCAGTCAGAACCCACAGGGAAAACTAATTTTAGAACAATTTCAAAGAAGATTAGGATGTGGTTACCTTAAACCTAATCACCCTAAAAGCAAAAGAGATAAAACCTGGGTTTTGATTGTGAAAGACAGAAAAGACCTAAAGGAAAGGTTGATACCTTTCTTTCAGAAACATCCTCTTCATTCAGGGAAAAGAAAAGATTTTATGCTCTTTGTTAAAGTACTTCAGTTGATTGAAAAAGGAAGTCACCTTAAACCTGAAGGTTTTAGGAAGATAGCCAATTTGGTCTTCCAATTACCACGAAGTCGGAAACGTTATTTGAAAGAAGAGATATTTTTCTCCTGTGGCCTCAGAGACTATACGCCAAATACCTCGAAAAGGTAAAGATATAGTCCGATCTCACGGGCGACTGTGAGAGTTTCGCAGAAATGCGAAGTCACCTCTTCTTGAATCTAGAAGGGGTTATAAGTCTCTGATAGGAGATGAAGTAACAGAATGTCGGTCTCTATCTGCTGTGGGCGTTGGATATTTGAAGGGGAGCTATCCCTAGTACGAGAGGATTGGGATGGACGAACCTCTGGTGTTCCAG
>PFWI01000201.1 GCA_002791075.1 bacterium (Candidatus Ratteibacteria) CG_4_9_14_3_um_filter_41_21
CCCCTCATCTATGTTTCCTCTCCCCAAGGGGAGAGGATGGAGGTGAGGGGGCTAAGTTCTTCTTTTTTTCTTGAAAGGAATACAATGGTCTTAATGCCAAAAAGGGTGAAGTTTCGCAAATCCCAGCGCGGTCGGAGAAAAGGACAAGCTTTAAGAGGAGGCAATCTTTCCTTTGGAGAATATGGTTTGATTACGTTGGAGGGATACTGGTTTACCGACCGTCAAATAGAAGCAGCCAGAGTGGCAATAATGCATTATCTTAAAGAAAGCGGAAAATTGTGGTTGAGAATTTTTCCTGATAAATCGGTTACCGCAAAACCGGCGGAGACTAGAATGGGAAAGGGGAAAGGCGACATTTCCCACTGGGTTGCCGTTATAAAACGGGGAAGAGTTCTTTTTGAATTAACCGGAGTTTCTGAAGAAATAGCAAAAGAAGCTTTTCGTTTAGCCGGACATAAATTGCCTTTCAAAACAAAATTTGTTAAAAGATGAAAAAAGACAAGATACAAGAATTACGCAAAGCATCCCTTGAAGAATTAAAGGAAAAATCCTCTTCTTTGCATAAGGAACTCTTTAATCTGAGAGTAAAACAGAAATTAGGTCAATTAAAAAATTATGCTTCTTTAGGCTCACTTAAACGGGGTATTGCTCAGATAGAAACAATCTTATCGGAAAATCAAAAATTAAAAAGAAAGAAATGAAAAAAAGAGGAAAAAGAAAGGAAATGATTGCCAAAGTAATAAGCGACAAGATGGATAAAACCAGAGTTGTTTTGATCGAAAGAACGACAATGCACCCTCTTTATAAAAAGGTAATAAAAAAATATACTAAAGCTAAAATTCATGACGAGAAAAATAAGAGTAAAGTTGGCGATAAGGTAAAAATAGCTGAAACCCGTCCTTTAAGCAAAGAGAAACGTTGGCGTTTAGTGGAGATACAAAAAGAATGATTCAACTTAATAGCGTTTTAGAGGTAGCGGATAATACGGGAGCGAAAAAAATCAGATGCTTTGGGATTTTGGGAGGGACCCGGAAACGATATGCTGCTATTGGAGATATCATTATGGCCTCGGTACAGAAATCTATCCCGGAGGGAGCGGTGAAAAAGGGGGAAAAGGTAAGAGCGGTAATCGTCAGAACAAAAGCAGCGATTTCAAGAAATGACGGTTCCCTGATTCGATTTGACCATAATAGCGCAGTAATCATTGATCTTGCCAATAATCCTCGAGGGACGAGAGTTTTTGGACCAGTAGCTAAAGAATTGAGAGAAAAGAAATTTGCCAAAATCATTTCTCTTGCCCCGGAGGTGCTATAAAAACAGTTAATAGTTAAAAGTTTAAAGTTAAAAGTGACGAGAAGTCATTGCGAGGAGTCCCCCCTTCTTGCTTTGGCAAGAAAGCAGGGGGGACGACGTGGCAATCTCTACAATAATTCTCTGTGCCTTTGTGACTCTGTGGTGAAGATATAATGAAATTCCATTTAAAAAAAGAAGATTTTGTTCTGGTAAGAAAAGGTAAGGATAAAGGGAAGAAAGGAAGAATTTTAGCTATCTTTCCTGAAAAAGCAACTGCTCTGGTGGAAGGAATAAATTTCGTAAAAAGACATACCAAACCCAAAAGAGTTGATCGACAGGGAGGCATTTTACAGAAAGAAATGCCCATTGCTATCAGCAATTTAGCCTATTTTTGTTTAAAATGTCAGGAAGGTGCAAAATTAGGTAGACGCTATCTGGAAGATGGTACCAAGGTAAGATTTTGTAAGAAATGCGGAGAAATTGTAAAATAATAAATGGCGCGATTATTTGATTATTATAAAAAAGATATAATCCCCAAACTAAAAGAGCAATGGGGAATAAAAAATTCTCTGGGGATTCCTAAAGTAGAAAAGATTACGGTAAATGTCGGCATTAACAAGCGTAAATATAGCCCGGAGATGGTTGAAGAGATTGTAAAGGGGTTATCCCAGATTACGGGACAAAAACCCGCTCTGGCCCCGTCTAAAAAAACAATCGCGAGTTTTAATCTAAGGAAAGGTGATATCGTTGGTTGTATGGTAACGTTAAGAGGTCTCCGAATGTATGAATTTTTAGATCGATTAATTAATATTGCTCTCCCTCGGGTCCGAGATTTTAGAGGTCTTTCCCCTAATTCTTTTGACGGAAAAGGTAATTATACTTTAGGATTGACTGAACAGTTGATTTTTCCGGAAATTGACTATGACAAAGCTAAGCATGTCTATGGGATGAATATAACTGTTACTACTACCGCGGGAGAGAATGAAAAAGCGCGGGGCCTCCTGAAAGAATTGGGGGTTCCGTTTAGTAGCAAGTAAATTTTTGTAAAATATCATATGATTACGGTGATTAAAAGACCAGATTACAGTGATTTAATCCCTGTAATCTCTTTTCTAATCTGTGTAATCAGGAATAGTTTAGGAAATCTTGAGTTTTATAGAAACTAAACTATTGCTAAAATGGCGAAAAAATCATTAATTGAAAAAAGTCAACGAACTCCAAAGTATAGCACCCGTAGATATAATCGCTGCCAAAAGTGTGGAAGGTCAAGAGGTTATTACCGTAAATTTGGCTTATGCAGGATTTGCTTTCGGGAATTAGCTTCAAAAGGTGAAATTCCCGGAGTAAGAAAGGCAAGTTGGTAGATGAAATAAGAGGGGAAAATTAGTATGGCAATGACGGATCCAATTGCGGATATGCTTACCAGAATCCGGAATCAAATCAGAGTTTTCGGCAAAGAAGTAGAAATTCCTTTTTCCAGGATTAAAGAAGGAATTGCTAAAGTTCTGAAAGAGCAGGATTATATTAAAGATTACACTGTTCTTTCAAAGAACAATCGTAAATTTTTAAACCTTCAACTGAAATATTTGAAAAACGGGAAGAACAGAATATCTGATCTTAAAAGAGTAAGTAAGCCAGGATTGAGAACCTATGCCGGGAAAGAAAAACTGCCAAAAATTATCGCTAACCGGGGAATGGTTATCCTTTCCACCTCTTCAGGAATTATGGTTGATCGAGAGGCAAAGGAGAAAGGAGTTGGAGGGGAAATTCTCTGTCGTATCTGGTAAAAAA
>PFWI01000276.1 GCA_002791075.1 bacterium (Candidatus Ratteibacteria) CG_4_9_14_3_um_filter_41_21
GAAGTGGCATTGTCCAGGATTCCGATGGGATTTCAGAGTATGAAGAGTGTAAATTGAAGGCGGATTTCCTGGTAAATCCCAGGCCTGAGTTTCAATTGATTGAAACAATGCTCTGGTCAAAAAAAACCGGTTTTTTTCTTCTAAAAGAGCATCTTCGTCGATTAAAGGATTCATCTCTTTATTTTGAGTTTCATTATAACCAAAAGCACTTGAGAGCTCTTCTTTCCGAACTGAAAAAACAATTTAATGCCGAAACCCTTTATAAAGTCAGGCTGCTTCTTTACAAGGATGGAAGCATTTCTCTCACCCATCAGAAATTGACGGGCGTCATAAATTCCGCAAAATTAGCAACCATCTCAAAATTCAGGACTTCATCAAAAGCTCTTTTTCTCCGGCATAAAACTACCAACAGAAAATTATATGATGAGGAATATCGGAAATATAGAAAATCAGGGTATTATGATGTTCTCTTTCGCAATGAGAAGGCTGAAATTACCGAAGGGGCAGTCTCCAATATTTTCATTAAATCGGGTAAATTCTATTACACGCCCCCTCTTGCCTGCGGACTTCTTAACGGCGTTTACCGTCGGTATCTTCTGAATAAAAGACCGAATATCAAGGAAAAGGTTTTGACTTTGAAAGAATTAAAAAATGCGGATAAAATCTATCTTGTCAATTCGGTAAGAGGAATAAATAAAATTGACCTCGTTAGGAATACTGAATAGAACCCCGAATAGAATTTACTCAAATTTAAATGTTAATATAGAATTATGATACGAGCTTTGCCGGTTGGTAAACTTAATTCCAATCTTCTTTCCGGGTTAATTAAGAAATGTTATCGGAAAGATAAATCTATTGTTGTCCCTCCCAAAATTGGCGAGGATGCGGCGGTCATCCGGCAAGGAGATAAATATTTAGTCCTTTCTACCGACCCCATTACCTTAACCAAAGGGGAAATTGGCCATTTTGCTGTTTTAATTAATGCCAATGATATCGTTGCGATGGGCGGAAAACCTAGGTGGTTCTTAACCGCTAATCTTCTTCCTGAAGGCAAGACCACTAAAAATGACGTAGAGAACCTTTTTAAAAATGTTGCTGCTATCTGCCGGCAATTGGATATTACCTGGGTTGGGGGCCATATTGAGATTACCTCAGGATTGAAAAAACCGATTGTAATCGGGGAGATGATTGGGACGGTTGAAAAAAATAAAATAACTCCAAGTTCAAATGGCAGGATAGGGGATGACCTTCTCTTAGTTAAAGGAATCGCTATTGAGGGAACTTCCATTATTGCCCGGGAAAAGGAAAAATATCTCCGGAAAAAATTCCCTCCTTCTTTTTTAAGAAAAGCCAAGAATTTTTTTCTTGCTCCGGGTATCAGTATTGTAAAGGAGGCTCTTTTAGCCAATAGTTCGGTTAAGATTCATGCGATGCATGACCCCACTGAAGGGGGTATTTCTACCGGTATCCGGGAGATTGCCCAGGCCTCGGGAAAGGGGGTATTAATCTTTTCGGATAGAATTAAGATTTATCCGGAGACAAAAATTTTATGCCAGGAGTTTGGGCTCAATCCCTGGGGTCTTATTGCTTCGGGCTCTTTATTGATTAGTTTAAGCCCAAAAGAAACCCCTAAACTGCTTCAGGTTTTCCAAAAGAAAAAAATTCCGGTTGTGGTTATTGGTAGAATCAAACCAGAAGATTTTGGATACAAGATAGAAGTAAATGGTAAAATAAAAGAACTGCCAAAATTTAAGGTGGATGAGATTACTAAAATTTATTGACCGGGAAGGTTAATAACTGAGTTTCCTTTGCTTCCCATGAAATTAAAACCTTGCGATGAAAAATCAGGAAATTGCCGAGATTTTTGAAAAAATTGGAGATATCTTAGAATTCAAAGGGGAAAATCCTTTTAAAATAAATGCTTACCGAAGAGCCAGCCAGTCTTTGAGAGACTTATCCGTTGATCTTGAGAAAATCGCCGGAGAGAGGAAACTCCGCGGGATTCCCGGGGTAGGGGAGGGGATTGCCCAAAAAATCGAGGAATACTTAAAAACCGGCAGAATAAAAAAGTATGAAGAAATTAAGAAGGAATTCCCGGAGGAAATTATTTCTCTGCTTAAAATTCCCGGAGTAGGGCCTAAAACCTTATCTTTGCTCGATCAGAAATTTAAAATCAAAAATCTTGCTGGCCTGGAAAAGGTTATTGAAAATAAGTCTTTAACCGGACTGCCGGGGATGGGAGAGAAAAAGGTAAAAAATATCAAAAAAGGAATAGAATTTTTTGAGAAAAAAAAGGGAAGAACCCTTCTCGGGGTTGCCCTTCCCTTACTTGATGAAATCATTGATTTATTGAAGCCAAAGGTAGAGAAGATTTCTTCTGCAGGTTCTCTGCGGAGAATGAAGGAAGATATTGGGGATATTGACATTTTAACTACGGCCAAAAATAGCCGGAAAGTTATTGACTATTTTATCAGTCTTCCTTTCGTTGAGAGAATTCTTGCCCGGGGGGAAACTAAGGCCTCCATTATCAGCAAAAAAGGAATTCAGATAGATTTGCGGGTAGTTCCCTCTGATTCCTATGGCGCTGCCCTTCAATACTTTACCGGCTCCAAATCTCACAATATTAAACTGCGCAGCATTGCCAAGGAAAAAGGAATGAAAATTAACGAATATGGTTTATTTAAAGGGACGAGGAAAATAGCCGGGAAAAATGAAGAAGAAATCTATCAAGCTCTGGGTTTGCCTTATATCCCCCCTGAACTCAGAGAGGATCAAGGCGAGATTGAAGCGGCCAGGGAAAAGACTCTGCCCTCTCTGGTAAAATTTGATGAAATCAAGGGCGATTTTCACATTCATTCCGAATATTCTGACGGAGAAGACAGTATCAGGATGATTGCTGAAACCGCCGGGAGTTTGGGGCTCTCCTATTTGGCAATTTGCGACCATTCCCAATCGGTAAAATATGCCGGAGGATTAAGCATAAAAGATGTTCTTAAAAGAAATGAGGAGATTGATTATTTGAATAAAAAGTCAAAAAGAGTTAAAATCTTAAAAGGAATGGAGGTTGATATTCTTGCTGACGGAACTCTGGACTATCCCGATGCTCTCCTGAGAGAACTGGATTTGGTTATTGCCGCAATTCATCAGGGATTCAGGAAGAATGTAACCGGCAGGATGAGAAAAGCGATGCAAAATCCCAATGTGGATATTATTGCCCACCCTACCGGCAGATTGATTTCAAAAAGAGAAGGCTACCGGCTGGATTTGGATAAAATATTTGAGATTGCTGCAGAGACCGATACCGCTTTGGAAATTAACGCTTGCTATGACCGTCTTGACCTTAACGATAACAATTCTCGCCGGGCTAAGGATTTTGGAGTTAAACTTGCCATTGGTTCCGACAGCCATAGTTTAGGAATGTTGAAATATTTAAAGTTGGGAGTTGCGGTAGCAAGGCGCGGTTGGCTGGAAAAGAAAGATGTACTTAATACCTACCCTTTGACGAAAATATTGAAGAGAAAAAATGTCTGAGAGAAGAATAGGGAAAACTGCGAATGAAGCATTTGCGGAAGCGATGAGGCAGATTAATCCTGATGTTGTTGCGGCTTATCCCATTACTCCTGCTACCGAAATTGTCCAGATTTTTTCGCAATTTGTGGCTGATGGGAAAGTGGATACGGAATTTGTTCCGGTGGAAAGCGAACACAGCGCGATGAGCGCTGTGATAGGAGCATCCCTTGCCGGAGCAAGAGCAATGACCGCAACCTCATCGCAGGGGCTTGCTTTAATGTGGGAAGTTTTAAATATCGCTTCCGGTTTAAGATTGCCGATTATAATGCCGATGGTTAATCGTTCTCTTTCAGCTCCAATTAATATCCATTGCGACCACA
Source organism: bacterium (Candidatus Ratteibacteria) CG_4_9_14_3_um_filter_41_21 (assembly GCA_002791075.1). GTDB lineage: Bacteria > Ratteibacteria > UBA8468 > UBA8468 > UBA8468 > UBA8468. Next base: position 3,891 of record PFWI01000276.1, read on the forward strand.
GCGATTCAATGGGAGCCAGGGATACCGGCTGGATTCAGATTTTCTCCGAAAGCGTCCAGGAAAGTTACGACAATCTTCTCCAGGCAGTCAGGATTGCCGAAGAGATGTTTTTGCCGGTGATGGTTACTACCGACGGTTTTATTCTTTCCCATTGTCTGGAACTTATAGAGTCACTCTCCGATAAGGAAGTGAAGGAATTTATCGGTAAGTACCAACCTAAAAATTTCCTTCTGGATATAGAGCATCCAATTACCATTGGCGCTTTGGATTTGCAGGATTATTACTTTGAGCATAAACGTCAGGAAGCGGAAGCGATGATTAAGAGTAAAGAAGTTATTCTAAAGGTAGGGGAGGAGTTTGGGGAAAAATTTGGCCGAAACTATCGCTTCTTTGAAGACTACAAAATTTCCGATAGCGAAGTTGCTATTGTGGTAATGGGCTCTACGGCAGGAACAGCCAAGACTGTAGTTGACCAGTTGCGAGAAGAGGGAATAAAAGCCGGGCTTTTAAAATTAAGGGTTTTTCGCCCTTTTCCCGCAAAGGAATTAAAAGAGGTGTTGAAAAATGTTAAAGCAATTGCAATTTTGGACCGCTCCGATTCCTTCAATGCAGTGAGTGGTCCTCTTTTCAGCGAGATAAGAAACGTTCTTTACGATTTGGAAGAAAGACCAAAGATTGTTGATTATATCTACGGGCTGGGTGGCCGGGACATTGGGTTAAAAGAAATTAGAGGAATTTATCAGGAGTTAGAGGAGATAAAGAAAACCAACAAGATTAAAACCCTGGTGCAGTATTTGGGAGTACGAGAATAAATAAATTGTAACCACGAATTAACACGAATATTGTAGTGGTCGAGCTTGCTCGACAATGTAGCGGTGCGATTTATCGCACTTGTTGTAGGGGTTCGATTCATCGAACTCGGGCAGAGTAAACTCTGCCACTACATTTTCATCTGTTGTTGGTGAATAATAAGGAGAATAAATGGCGAGTTTAAAGGAATTATCAGAAAAAAAGGATTTGTTTGTCAGCGGCCATCGGTTGTGTCCTGGTTGCGGAGCGGGTATTGTTGCCCGGCAGGTCCTTCTGGCCGCAAAGACCCCGGTGGTAGTAGTGGCTTCTACCGGTTGTCTGGAGGTTGCCAGCACCATTTTTCCTTATTCTGCCTGGGCGGTTCCCTGGTTCCATAATGCCTTTGAGAATGCGGCAAGTTCGGTAAGCGGGGTTGAGGCGGCTTATAAGAGTTTAAAAAAACAGGGAAGAATCAAAAAAGATATTCGATTTATTGCTTTTGGAGGGGATGGCGGCACCTATGATATTGGATTGCAGGCTTTATCCGGAGCGGTAGAGAGAGGACATCGTTTTCTCTATATCTGTTACAATAATCAAGCTTATATGAATACCGGAATTCAGCGTTCCTCCGCTACCCCCAGGGGGGCAAGTACTACTACCGCTCCCGCAGGGACGGTAAGTCAGGGAAAAGTTCAATTCCAAAAAGATTTAATCGGTATTATGGTTGCCCATCAAATTCCTTATGCTGCCGCGGCAACCGTAGGAAAATGGAATGATTTTATGAGTAAAGTGGAAAAAGCTTTAGATACGGACGGACCCAGCTTCATTGATGTTCTGTCCCCCTGCCGCTTAGGCTGGAGATATCCTCCGGAGAAAACGTTGGAAGTGGGAAGACTTGCGGCGGATACCTGTTTTTGGCCTTTATATGAAGTAGTTAATGGGAAATATTCTCTTAGTTATAGACCTAAGGAGAAAAAACCAATTACTGAATGGCTGAAATTACAGGGTCGTTTCAAGCATTTATTTAAACCGGAAAATAAAAGTTTGTTGGAAGACATTCAAAATCATATTGATAAGCGCTGGGAAAAACTTTTAAAAGTAGCATCATGCTAAAAATTGGCGTTGAGGCAGTGGATATTACCCCTCCTCTCGGAGTGGAGTTGTGTGGTTATGGATTCTATTTGAAAAGAAAAGCAAAAGGAATTCATGACTCTCTTCATGGCAAAATACTGATTTTAGAAGATAGGGGAGAAAGGTATCTTTACCTTAACTGCGAATTAATCGCTCTAGGTGAGGATTTAGTAGAAGAGATTCGACAACTAATTGCAGAAGAAGCAAAAATAAAAGAAAAAAATATTATTTTCTCCTGTACTCATACCCATTCCGGACCGGCAACTGCTATTCTTTATGGCTGTGGCGAGATAGATGAGAAATATCTGTCTTCTTCTTCTCTGCCAGAGCAATTTCTCAGAGGGGTAAATAGAGCTCTCAAAAAGATGAAAAAAGCTAAGATTGGCTTTGCTAAAACCACAAGTGATTTATCTTACAATCGAACAAAAAAGGATGGAATAGTTGACCGCCAGGTTATGGTGGCTAAGATTGATACCGAGGAAGACAAGCCTTTAGCGATTCTTTTTAATTATGCCTGCCATGCTGTTTGCCTGGGAAGAAAGAATTTTCTTATCTCTGCTGATTTCCCTGGTTTTGTCTGCCGAAAAATTGAAGAGACAACCGGAGCAAAGGCTTTCTTTCTTCAGGGAGCCTGTGGGGATATTGACCCTAAAGGAGGACCTTGTCCCTCCTTTGAGAACGCAGAAAAATATGGGAAGATTTTAGCCGATACGGTTTTAGAAGTTTTGCCAAAGATTGAGACAAATGCTCAAGTAAACATAGATTTAGTTTCCCGAAAAATAAAACTTCCTTTGGTAATAGATAGAAAAGCGTTGATGGAAGAAGCAGAAGAAAAAATAAGTGTTTCCCCTGCAAGAACGAAAAAGTTTTATCAAAATTGGAAAAGAAGATTCTTAAAGAAATTAGAAGAAAATATTTCATCAGAGACTTCTGCAGAAATACAGGTTCTTTCGGTCAACGATGCCTGTTTCTTCTTCCTTCCGGGAGAAGTATTTACTAAATTTGGTTTAGAAATAAAGAGTGGACATTCCTTTAACTATAATTTCATTGTTGGTTATAGTAATGGTATAATTGGCTATATTCCAGATAAGGATGATTTTAAGAGAAAGGGATATGCGGCAAGTCTTGCTCCCAAAATCTATGCGGAGTTTCCTTTTCAAGATAATGTAGGAGAAATATTGGTTAATGAAGCGCTGAATTTATCAAGAGAAAAATATGGAAAAATTAGCCATTAATGGAGGAGAACCGGTAAGGACAAAACCCTTTCCTTCCTGGCCGGTTGTGGGAGAAGAAGAGAGAAATAATCTCTTAGAGGTTTTTGAAAGCAAGAAGTGGTGGTACGGAGAAAGAGTAAAGGAATTTGAGGAGAAATTTGCTGATTTTCAGGATACCCAATATGGAATTACCTGCACCAATGGCACTGCCGCTTTGGAGGTCTCTCTCTTATCCGTAGGAATTGGCCCCGGGGATGAGGTAATTGTTCCTCCTTATACCTTTGTTGCTACCGCATCAGCGGTATTAAGAGTAAATGCGATTCCTATTTTTGCCGATATCAGTTTAGAAACGGCTAATCTTGACCCGATAGATGCAGAAAAGAAAATCACTGAAAAAACAAAAGCAGTCATTCCGGTTCACTTCGCTGGTCTTCCTGTAGATATGGATGCTTTTAATAATTTAGCCAAAAAACATAACTTAAAAATTATTGAGGATGCCTGCCATTCCTGGGGAAGCAAATGGAAGAATAGAGGAACCGGGGCTCTCGGTGATTGCGGTGCTTTCAGTTTTCAGATGAGCAAAAACATTACTTCTGGAGAGGGAGGGATCATTCTTACGGATAATCAGGAAATTGCCGATAACGCTCGTTCCTACATTAATTGTGGTAGAGGCAAAGATAAACCCTGGTATGAGCATTGCCTTTTAGGCAGTAATTTGAGGCTTACTGAACTGCAGGCGGCAATTTTATTAGGGCAACTTACCCGCCTGGAATCCCAGGTGTTAAAAAGAGAAGAGAATGCTAAATATCTTAATGAAAGATTGAAAGGAATGCTAGGAATCAAGATTATTGATAGTGATGATTCTCGCATCACCAGGCGTTCCTATCATCTTTACCAATTTCGTTATTTAAAAGAAGAGTGGAGAGAAGTCTCAAGAGAGAAATTCTTAGACGCTTTACAGGCAGAAGGTATTCCTGCAAGTAGCGGTTATCCTCATCCCCTCTATAAAAATCCTTTATTTCTAAGAAAAGGAAAAGGACCAAGGTTTTGCCCTCTATCCTGCCCCTACTATGGCAAAGAGATGGATTATAATCAGGTTTCCTGCCCGAATACCGAAAAAATCTGTAAAGAAGCAGTCTGGTTTTCCCAGTCAGTCCTTTTAGGAGACAGGGAAGATATGGATGATATCATCAGCGCTGTTAAAAAAATCAGGGATAACATCTCTGTAATAATTTAGTTTTTTAAAAAAATGAACTCTTTATGGATTGGGGCAATTTCCCTCCTCCTTTTCTTTTTAGGCTATAAATTTTACGGAAGAATTGCCGAAAGATTATGGCAGATAGATCCGGAAAGAAAAACTCCGGCAATAGAGAGAGAAGATGGGATAGATTATGTTCCGGCTAAAAACTGGCTAATTCTCTTTGGTCATCACTTTGCCTCTATTGCGGGAGCTGGCCCGATTATCGGTCCTGTTATTGCCTGTGCTATCTGGGGCTGGCTGCCGGCAGTAATCTGGATTGTTCTTGGTTCCATTTTTTTAGGAGGAATACATGATTTTTCATCTTTGTTTATTTCAATCAGGCATGGAGGAAAATCAATCGGGGATATTGCTGAATCGGTGGTTAATTATCGCACTAAAATTATTTTTTCTTTGTTTCTCTGGTTATCTCTTATCCTGGTGGTAACGGTTTTTGCGGCCGTTGGCGCCCAGACCTTGGCCGCCCAGCCCAAGATAGTGGTTCCTACTTTTGGGCTTATCTTTGATGCCATTCTACTCAGTTTAATGATTTATAAATGGAATCTTAACCAGGTAGTCAGCACCGTTATTGGTGTTCTTATCCTCTTTGGTCTTATTATTTTGGGGTATTATTTCCCTCTCTCCATTCCGGGGGGAGCAAGAAACTGGATAAAGATTCTTCTTCTTTATGCTTTTATTGCTTCGATAATTCCGGTAAATATCCTTCTTCAACCCAGAGACTATCTTTCGGCCTTTATCCTGTTTTTCGGACTTTTCTTTGGCTATTTGGGCCTTATTCTTACTCATCCGGTCATTCATACGCCGGCCTATATTGCCTGGAAGGGGACTGGAGGAGCTCTCTGGCCGATGCTTGGCGTTATTATTGCTTGCGGCGCAATCAGTGGTTTTCATAGTCTTATCGCCAGCGGCACCACCGCTAAGCAGTTATCCAATGAGAAGGATGCTAGAAAAATTGGTTATGGGGCAATGATTGCGGAGGGGGTTTTAGCAGTTTTAGCTGTTCTGGCGGTTTCTGCGGGACTCTATTGGAGCAAAGCCTCCGGCCATCTTAATCTTATCTATCCGGAAATAATAAAGAACGAGGGCTGGATTGTTGCTTTTGGCAAGGGCTATGGTGAATTGATTAAGCCAATCTTTGGTGTTTTGGGAGCATTAATTGGCATGATAATGTTAAATGCTTTTGTAGTGACTACTCTGGATTCAGCAACCCGTATTACCCGTTATATCAGTGAGGAACTCTTTGGAGAAGGTTTAAGAATTAAATTATTCAGAAATCGATATCTTTCTACGCTGGTGATTGTTGCTCTTGCGGGCTGGCTTGCTCTGGGCAACTGGCAGGCAATCTGGCCGGTTTTCGGCGCGGCTAATCAACTGGTTGCCGCTTTGGTCTTGTTGATTATCAGCCTTTATCTTTTAATCAAAAATAAGCCTACCCGCTATACCCTGATTCCCGGGCTCTTTATGCTGGCTACGACCATTCTTGCTTTGGTTTATGAGGCAAACACTTTCTTCCGCAGCGGGAAACTGCTCTTAGGCGTGGTGGCAATTATCCTTCTTATTTTGACCTTCTTCATTGTGGGAGAAAGCATTAGCGTCATTTGTAAGAAACGCAAAGTTATGGTATAGAAATAATATTCCCCGGTAGCTTATGGGATACACAGGAAAATTAGCCGAAAAACTCAGAGCGAGAGAATTACGGAAAAATGGTTTATCCTATAATGAGATTAAAAAGATTCTTCATGTTTCTAAAAGTACGCTTAGTTTATGGTGTAGAGATATAACTCTTTCTGGGGAGTTTGAGAATCGCTTAGCTCAGCGTAAACTCAAAGGAGCATTAAAAGGAAGTATTGTAAATGCCAAGAAACAGCAGAGAAAGCGTATAGCGGAAACAGAAAAAATTCATAGAAAAATAAGAGGATGGATTAAATCTATTTTACGGAATCCGTTATTTGATAAAGAGATCCCCGGTAGCTCAATGGTAGAGCGTTCGGCTGTGGTTAGCAGCGCTCAGCAGTAATGCTGAGATGAAAAGTGGGTGAATTCAGGAAATCCTACCCTTACTTCAAAGTGACTCAAAGTGAGTAAGTATGGTAATCCTGAGCCAAGTTAGCTGATTTTAAAGGCGGCTAAAAGGTGCAGAGACTAAAGCTGACGAATAGAATAATGCTTATTAGCGCCCACCTCCAGTATATAAATTTATGTATTGGATGATGAGATAGTCCATGCCTTATGGAAACATAAGGGAGTTTTTGTAACCGAAATGTTGTAGGTTCGAGCCCTACCCGGGGAGCTGACGGGTTAAGTAGGAATTATCCTATCTTATAAGAAAAAGGCTAAAGGTATTGCTTTTCTCAAAGAACTTTATTTTTTCAGCAACTCTGTAAAATCCTCTGTAGTTAGATTAGCATCGCGAAGAAGTTTCTTGAGTAAGCCTGGTTTAATTTCTTTATGGTCTGGCACAGTTAAAGGTTTATGGAGAGGATTAGATTTATCCCGTAGCCTGATATGACTGCTTTTCTGTTTTACTACAATATAACCTATCTTTTGAAAAATTTTAATTGCCTCTTTTCCAGAGACAACGGGAAGTTTAGGGCTCATCTTGTCACAACGACACTTCCTACTAATGCCTCTGAACCATCTGGTATCTCCTCGCCTTCTGAACGCATATCCTCCAGACAGAGCGAAACAGCCTCTTTGATATTGGCTAATGCCTCCTTAATTGTCTCTCCCTGACTATAGCATCCAGGAAGGGATGGACAACTTATTACATAACCTCCTGTTTCATCAGGCTCTAAGATAACCTTATAATCATAGGTCTCCATAAATCCTCCTTTTCTTTTGTAAAATTATAACATTAACAAGAAGAAAAATCAAAAAGTTTTTTATGATACAATTTCTCTCGGATAAGGTAACTCTTTTTGAAGACGGAAGGCGATTTGCCCCCAATCCCCCTATTTTAGAAATAGTGAGTAGCAGGGTGGGGTATGCGGATGAAACAGTCAGAAATCATTGATAGAACAAGAGGTTAGATAACCTTACCCGAAATGTCGAGTGGGTTGCAATAATCCCTGAATTTGTGATAGAATAACCTCAGGATATTTATAGATTTCTCCCCAGTTTAAAGTTCGATAATCGTCCCACCCGGGGAGCAGTGAACCTGGAAGAAGGTAAAGTACTTGCAAGATATCCTTCTAATTCGAAACCTTTATATAAAAATAAAGCTGTTGGTATTTTATATCTTGGTGCATAAAAATGGCGACATTAAAAGATATTATAGAAAACAAAAAAAGAGAAATTGGACTAGATAAGAAACAAGAGAGCATAGAAAAGCTTAAAGAAAAGATAGGGATATTGCTACCAACGAGGGATTTTTCGGGAAGTCTTAGTAAATCTGGAATAAATATCATTGCTGAGACTAAAATAAAATCACCCACAAATCTTCAAAGAATCAATGATAAAAGTATGAGAGATTTAGCAAAATACTATGAAAAAAGCAATGTAGTTGCTATATCTGTTCTTACTGATAAAAACTATTTTGGCGGGGATAAAGCTATCATGCAAAAAATTAAGGAGGATACAAGTAAACCAATTTTGCAAAAAGACTTTATAATAGATGAATATCAAATATATCAGGCTAGAGCTTATGGTGCAGATGCCATACTTCTCATCAGTTCAATACTTAGTAAGGACAAGATTAAAAAATTTATAGAGCTGAGCAGAGAATTAGAAATGGAATGCTTAGTTGAATTCAATAATGAAAAAGATTTAAACAATATTCCAGATACCGCAAAAATTTATGGAAGAAATTATAGAATTATAAACTACGACACTGATTTTAAAAAGGCAAATATTCATCAAGATATCTATAAATCTCCGGATTACATTGAAAAAATTCCTGCTAACGCCATAAAAGTTGCTGAAAGTCGTATCATGAGAAAAGAAGACGTAAATTATCTTAAGAGAAAAGGATTTAATGCCTTTCTTGTTGGAACAGCTTTTGCCTTATCAAAAAATATCAAAATGACAATAGAGGAATTTACTAATGCTAATAGTTTTTCTAAAAAAGGTTTTACATAATGCTGAAAGGCCCTTACACGTTTAGCTTTCTCAAATAGATAAGAACTTAAAAGAAAAGGGTACCGGATTTCTCCAGCACCCTTTTCTTCAATAAAACACTTTTTTTATCTTCTTTTCTTCTTCCCTTTCTTGGCTGCTTTCTTCGCAACTTTCTTCGCAACTTTCTTTTTCTTCTTCGCCATTTTTCTCCCTCCTTATTTTTTTGGGACCTCTTATCTTTTTTGGAGAAAATACATTATCTGAAAATCCAGTTGCTTTTTAATTATATACAGAATTAATAAAAAAAGCAACTTGCGCCACTATACTCTCTACTTACTTTAGTAGTCCGCCAGTATTGCTTGGCGGACGGACAGATTAACTTCCATAGGAAGTTACTGACAGCAACTTTCTAACTAGTTGCGGAAACTTTATTTAGTAATTTGGCTAATTGAGATTTCTTCCGCGCCACCCGATTCTTGGGGATAAGCCGTTTGCATGCTGCTTTATCCAGAGAACTGATAGCAAAAGCAAAGGATTTTTTTGCTTCTGCCGGGTCATTAAGAGAGACAATTTTTTTATATCTCTTTATTGCGGTTTTCAAGAACGTGCGATGGGATTTATTGAAAGCCCTTTCCTTCTTTTCTTTGCGGATAGACCTAATTGCTGTTTTTCGCCGTGCCATATTTCTCTCTCCATTTTTTTAAGATTAAATCTACTTCCTCTTCAATCTTCATTTTCGTACTATCTATAAGAAAAGATTCTTTTGCTATTCTTAAAGGGGCTACTTTGCGGGTCTTATCTTTTTTATCCCTTATTTTTAGTTCTTGCGCAATTTTCTTTAAGGTTGTTTTTACTCCCTTTTTCTTTAATTCTAAAAATCTCCTTTTTGCCCGTTCCTTTAAAGAAGCGTCCAGATAAACCTTTAATTCGGCTTTGGGAAAAACAACCGTTGTAATATCGCGTCCTTCCATTACCAGATTATTTCCCTGTGCCATCCTTCGTTGTTGCTTGACCATCTCAGCCCGCACCGAAGGAACCCGAGCCAGATAGAAACTATTATTGGTAACCGATTCTTCCCGGATACTCTCGGTTACCTCCTCTCCATTTAAAAAAACTTTTAATTTCCCGCTTTGCTCTTTTAGGAGAATCTTGGCTTCTCGGGCAAGAGAAGTAAGGTCTTTTCCATCTTCTAAATCTATTTTTTCTTTTAACGCCTTGTAAGTAAGAGCGCGGTACATTGCTCCGGTATCTACGTAAAGATAACCTAATCTTTCTGCCAGAAGTTTGGCTACGGTGCTCTTGCCAGAACCGGCCGGCCCATCAATGGCAATGACCATATTTTTAGATTATATTACATCTTTCAGGCAATTGCAAAATTTTTCTTTAGTTTATTATATGGAATTTCAAAGTTACCCCCTCACCTTCATCCTCCCCCTCAAGGGGGGAGGAAATAGGTGGGGGTATAATTTAAATGCATAGGAATTTCCTTTTTTGGCGAACCTGAAAGGTTCGCACTACGTAGAACTAAGATGTAGTGCGAGGCTTTTAGCCTCGCTAATTTATTGTATGGAATTTCAAAGTTTCCCCTCACCTACGTTTCCTCTCCCCAAGGGGAGAGGATGGAGGTGAGGGGGCTAATTTATATAAATTCTCTGGGGTCGGTGATTTTTCCCTTGATGGAGGAAGCGGCAACCGTTGCCGGAGATGCTAAGTAAATAAAAGCGTCCGGATTTCCCATCCTTCCTTTGAAATTGCGGTTGGCGGTAGAGATGACTATTTCTTTATCGGCAGGTACACCCTGGCCGGTGCCCACGCAAGGGCCACATCCGGGAGGCAGAACCGCTGCTTCGGCTTCAATAAAGATTTTAATTAGATTTTCCTTTACGGCATTAAGAAATATCTCTCTGGAGCCAGGGACAATGATTAGACGAACATTCCGGTGAACTTTTTTTCCTTTTAGAATGGAGGCGGCAATTCTTAAGTCCTCCAATCTTCCGTTGGTGCAGGTTCCTAAAAATGCTTCATCAATCCTTTTTCCGGCCAATTTCTTCAGGGATACAACGTTATCAACCCGATGCGGTTTGGCAATTTGCGGTTCTAAATTGGAGAGGTTAAATTCCAGAACCTGGCAGTAGGAAGCATTCTTATCGGGAGAAACAGGATTGAGCCCGTTTACTTTATATTCCTTGAGCCATTTTTCTGTCTTTTTATCTACCTCTAAAATAGCACTTTTAGCTCCGGTTTCTACCAGCATATTGCATAAAGTGAAGCGAGCATCCATACTTAAAGATTCAACCCCCTTTCCTTTTAATTCAATTACCTGGTAATTTGCTCCGTCGGCTCTTAAGTTTTTTATCAGGAAAAGGGCGATATCCTTGGCAAAGACCCCTTTGGGCAATTTCCCGCGAAGAGAAATCTTAATTGTTTCCGGTACCTTAAACCAGAGTTTTCCGGTATAGAGTCCGGCGGCAATGTCGGTAGAGCCTATACCAATAGCAAAGGCGTTTAAGGCGCCATAGGTAGGGGTGTGGGAATCCGCGCCAATAATAAGATTTCCCGGTTTTATGTACCCTCTTTCCGGAAGGACAATATGACATATTCCACTTCCGGATTCGCTAAAATTCATTTTTTGTTTCTTAACGAAATTTCTCATCAAGGCGTGCAATTGGCTAACGCCAATGCTGGGGCTGGGGCTGTTGTGGTCAATAACAAAAATGCTTTTTTCAGGATAAGCAACCTTTTTCTTCCCCATCTTCTCAAAGGCTCTAATCGCTAAAGGGGCGGTGCCGTCCTGGGCCATTATCAAATCAACATCCGCAATGCAAATATCTCCGGCGAGCACTTTTTTTCCGCTATGTCTGCTTAAAATTTTTTCCGCAATGGTCTGATTCATTTTGAATTGCGCTCTCAGATAATAGTTACAGCAAATAATATTTTTCTACTTTTTCCAATACCTTAATTGTATCTTCAATTTCTTTATCCGTCCAACATTCATTAATATATAAAGTCATATGGTCGGCAAGGGCTTTCTCAGCAACGGGGCAGGAGTTTTTATAATTGATATTTCTTCCCTTTGGACAGGACCAGGGACAATGAGAGATCCCATAGGTATTTTTCTCTTTAATCCAGGTTTGTTCATACATCACGGTTGTATAATGGGCGCCAACGGGAATACCTTCTGCCGCAGCCGCTTGGGCAAATTTTTCCTTATTTACCTTCATTTTCCTTTGGTCATAATGGAGAAAGCAGAACCAGGGATTGGGGGAAGCCCCGTTAATGGTCTTCCATAATTTAATCACTTTCAGATTTTTCATTCCTTTATTCAATTCTCTGAGAATGTTTTGTCTTTTTTTAATTCTTCCTTTTAATTTCTTCAACTGCGTTCTTCCAATGGCGGCTTGGAGTTCTGTCACTCTATATTGAGCACCTAAAAAGAGATTGGTGGGATTTTTGGAACCGAATGGCTTTCCTCTATCGGCAAACCTTTTGACATTCCAGTAAAGTTTCTCATTATTCGTAATGACCATTCCCCCTTGGCCGCCACTGGTCATATGCTTTCCAGCCATCAGACTGAAAGCGCCGAGGTCTCCGATAGAACCAACATACTTGCCTTTATATTTTGTTCCGTGGCTCTGGGCGCAATCTTCAATAACTGTTAATTTATGTTTCTTCGCTAATTTCATAATCGGCTCCATATCAGCCGGTTGTCCTGCCAAATGCACCGGAATAATTACCTTTGTTTTTTTGGTGATTTTTTTCTTAATGGAATCCGCGGTAATATTTAAGGTTTCATAATCGGTATCGGCGAATACCGGGATGCAGTTTAGTAGTAAAATGGGGGTAACGGTGCCCGGGTCAGTAATTGGGCTGGTAATAACCTCTGTTCCCGGCTCTAACCGCAATGCGCCTAAAGCGGTATGAATGGCAGCTGTTCCGGAAGTAACCGGTTGAGCAAATTTTGTGCAGAAGAATTTAGCAAATTCTTTTTTATATGCTTCAACTTCTGGGCCAGTACCCATCATATCAATTGCCTCCGGACCTTTCATTGTTCTCTCAATCACCCTTAATGTGGCTTCTTTTTCCTTCTCATCAAATAAAATTCTTGCCGGAAAAGGCTTTTTTCTGACTGGCTTTCCTCCCTCTATCGCTAACTTTTCCATATCTTTCCTCTTCATTTAACCCTTAACAACTTCTTAGCATTCTTAAAAGCAATCTTCTCAAATGTTTTCTTCTTTATTAATCCCTTCTCCTTTGCCTCTTTTAAGAATTTAATTTGAGGACACTTCTGTCCCGGGGATAGATAGTCAGTGCCAAAGAGAAGTTTACCCTGAAATTCCTCCAAAAACTTATACCCATAATCAGGGTCTCTCGCCAAAGCATTATAGCCACTACCAGCCGAAAGGTCACCATAAAGATTAGGGCATTTAGAAAATAGTTTATCCAATGCTCCTTTTTTTATTTCGCCTTTTGGGTAACCGCTAAAATCTTTCTTTTTTAAGTCAGAGGAAATCTCGGCCCAGAAATGTGGACCATGACCGATAAAGATTGTTTTCGGAAATTTCTTGAGCATCTTCTCCAATCTCAAGAGACCGATATCATCCTTGTTCCTTAATCCATCCAGATGCATTAGAATCGGCATCTTCAATCTTCCGCAGGCCTCGTATATTTTTTGCAGTCGGAGGTCATCTACCCATAAACCGGAGAGTTCTTCACCAAAGCCCTTACAGCCCCTTTCTTTATATTCCTTGATTATTTTGTAAAAATCTGTTGAGGTATCAGAGGCTCCACGGCGAGGGTCTATATTGCAGAAGGGAATTAATCTCTCGGGATGCCGCTTACCAGCTTTCAATACCTCATCGGTGGTAACATAATAATAGGTCTCCTCCGGATTTTCAATTGGTAAAACCACCGCTTTCTCAATCCCATTTCTGTCCATAAACTTCAATAGCTGATAGACCTTCAACGGTCTTCCTAAACCGATTTTCCCGATATGGGCGTGAACGTCAATCATTCTTTTCTCCTTAAAGTTCATTTAGACATTTCTTTATATGTTTAATGCTTTTTTCTATCCCGATTTTAGCATCCTCCTTTGCTTCATATTCTAAAGAGAGATAACTATTATACCTGAAAAAAGCGTGAAAAATAATGTCTCAAATGAGAAA
>PFWI01000204.1 GCA_002791075.1 bacterium (Candidatus Ratteibacteria) CG_4_9_14_3_um_filter_41_21
AAGATAGTGCATAGTAGAGTAGCGCAATTTATGCCACGTCTAATTACAGTGCGATAAATCGCACCGCTACCTTTTTTGGGCAATTTGTCCAATTCGCTTTTTATTTTTACTTGATAAAAACTTAATAATGCAAGACCACCCTTAATGAGAGCGCTATAGACATAACTGAATTTCACCTCTAAGATTTTGTCTTTCTTAGCAATGTTTATATCTTTTAAGGCATTTTTAAAATTTTTATTAATTTGTTCTTCGGTAAATTTAAATTTGTTAAAATATCTATTGTCAAATTTCATAAATTTATTCTGATGTGTTTATTTCTGATAATTCCTATTATAAATGGGTCATTATTTTTAATTTTTCTCTTGAATTCTTTTTCATCCATATTGACGACATTTATTTCTCTGTTAATTTCTTTCTGTATCTTGTTTAGTTTTTTCTGGAGGGAAATAATATTGTGGCTACCCACAACAAGCAAATCGATATCGCTATGAGTATCCATTTTATTTTTAGCGTATGAGCCGTAAATATAAGCATCGTTTATTGCCTTAATATTCTTTAGAGCATTCCTCAGCATTTCCTCAAATCCAATTGTTTTAATGACTATTTTTCTGTACTCGTTATATAAAGGATAATCTCTATTTATAGAATAGAATACAAGATTTCCCCTACTCTGACTTTTTAGGATTCCTTCTGTTTCTAATTCTTTTATTTTCTTAACGAAGTTTCTCTTATCAAGGGCAAGATTTCTTGATAGTTCGTTTACATAGAGACTCTCTTTCGGATTAAGAAAGAAATAATTTAAAACTTTTCTTGTTATTTCAGATTTTAAAGAAATCATCGGTTCTCCTTAAATTACACCGATAAGTGTAATATATTACACCGATTTTGTCAATGTTTTCGCCACTAAATAAAAATCCCCAACCTGACTGAGTTTCAGTTGACTTGGGGATATAAAGAATGCTTTTCTGGAAAGTCGCCATTACAACTTTATATTAGCATAAATTTTGTTGTTTGTTAAGGGATTATGAAGTGAGTAAATCTTTCTTCTTTAAAGCTTCATCAAACAGAGTAAAATAGATTAAAAGGTGAGAAGAGACAAAGGAGATTGTGTTGGTCAGATCTAAATTTAGGATAAAATTACTCTGGTTGGAGGTGGGAATAAATATTCAGGCCAAAATGGTCCATCAAGAACCGTGCCTTCTTTTAGATTTTCCCTGCCCGGGTTCAATCTTAACTTTCCTTCTTTTGTTTTTCGAAGAATTTTGTCGCCGCTTCATATCCAGACTTATATAGCCAATCTTTTTCTTCATTTGTTAAATCAAATTGTGTAGTTTTAATATCACCGGTTGGAATTGGTATTGTCCTTGCCCAATCCGCTTCTTTCATATGGACTTTTTCATGCGCTAACAGCATTGTATTTAAAATTGATTTAACATAGGTTATAACATTTGTAATTGGTTCAGGCGGTTGGGTTTCTTCAGGACTTATCAGCTTAAAGCCTATGGTTTGTCTTTCGTGGTCATCAAAAATATTTATAGAATAATTACTCAGGAGCCCGCCATCAACTACAAGAGTTTTTCTTTTGGGAAACTCAGGATTAAGCCATTTATACACATGAAAAAATAAGGGAATGCTGATTGACATTCTTACCGCTTCGGCTACTTCCATTTCTTTATGCAACTCGCTATCAAAAATTAATGTCCTCTTGTTGGTTATATCAGAAGTAATTATTTTAAGCGGCGATTTTAAATCTTTAAATCTTGACACCCCTTTTTGCTCTAATTTTTCTTTTATCCATTTATAAAAAAAATTGCTGCTATGAATACCATAGTTAAACAATATATTTAAAATAATGACGAAGTATCTCCACCCTTTTCTTTTTGGTAAGTTAGTGCCAAGGAAATCTTTAAAATTGGCGGAATAAAACAACTCTTTCAGTTCATCTGCCGAATAGCCGGCTGCATATAAAGAAGCTACAACAGCACCTGCTGAAGTACCTGCAAGTCTCTTGAACGTTACTCTTTCTTCTTCAGCTCTTTTAAGAGCTCCTACCAGACCCATACCTTTAACTCCCCCACCTTCAAAAACTCCGTCTGCTTCCATAATTAATTCCGTTCTTTTAATAAGGCTGCCAGAAATTTACTTCCCATCCAATACGCGGAAGAGAAGTGGAGGCTAAATGCGCAACTATGGAATTATTTCCATCAGCTCCTCAAGTTTTATCCGGCTAAAGAGGAGAAGATGATGAGTGAGGGCGGCTCGATCCTCCTTTTCTACCTCAAGAAAGGAAACTCCTGTATCATATCCCACCCTTGATTTCCTCTTCTTTGCCCAGATAACCTTGACCAGCGCTTTAATTGGTTCATTTCTGGTGGGAATATAAAGTTTCACTCTTAAAAGGACATCAGGCTCAAATCTCTCCCGGGTGACAAAACAGATTCCACCTTCACTGATGTTTTTGGTAATTGTAGAGCCTTTTCTCTTTATCGCAGATTCTGGTGCTCGCTCCCATTTTGCAGCAGAAAGGGCGGTTCTTCCGGAATCTCTTTTCTCTACTTTCTGATATAGAACAAAAAGGGGATAGGCGAAACGAACAAATTTTCTCCGCTCCGATTCTTTATGAGCCATTTATCCTCCCGATTCTGAGATTGGCAACCGAGGTCCTATGACAAAAAAATCTCGCCTTCCGATTGGCTTGCCATTGCAACAAAATTCAACCGTATATTTCCCTTCATTTCGGAATACCAAATTTTTAATTTCAAAATTCATCTCTACGACTTGAAGAGGATCTTTAAAAGCAAGAGGCCCTGCCAATTTAGCTGTTATTTGTTTATCGCTCATATTTACAAAGCGTAATTCGCCATTATAGGAGCCATGGCCTCCAACCAAAGCTATGTATACATGCAAAAGTGAATGCGATAGAGGAAATTTTTGGGCTTGGATTCGATTAAAAAGACCGATAAGAGATAATTTAAATGCATAGAAATTTCCTTTTAAAACACTTACCACGAAAGCACGAAGACACGAAATAATAATAACCACGAATTTCTCGAATTTCACGAATTAAAACT
>PFWI01000226.1 GCA_002791075.1 bacterium (Candidatus Ratteibacteria) CG_4_9_14_3_um_filter_41_21
AGGCAGAAGCGCCTTTGAGAAACTGGGAGGATTTAAAAAACTACTCCGTGCCAGACCCTCTTTTATTTGATTGGTTCGGGGAAAAGATTGATTGGAAGGAAAGAAGAAAAGGATTGGAAAATAGTAAAAAACAGGGAGATTTAGCAAGCGGTAGTTTGGTCCATGGATTTATGTATATGTGGCTTTATTATCTTCGTGGATTTAACAACTTTATGCTGGATATCGGTAGCCGTGAGCCTAAACTAAATCACTTAATTGAGATGGTTTTGGACTATAATCTAAAACTGGTGAATAAATGGATAGAAATTGGGGCTGAAGCAATTTATTTCGGGGATGACTTAGGAACCCAAAAATCCTTACCCATTTCTCCTGCAGATTGGCGCAAATATCTTAAACCCTGTTATCGCAAAATTTTTGGTGTCTGCCGGGATGCCGGAGTATATGTTTATCTACACAGCGATGGCCATATCTTGGAGATTATAGACGACCTTATTGAATGCGGGGTGAATATTATTAATCCTCAAATTCGAGCTAATGGTTTTGAAGAACTCGCAAAATTCAAGGGAAAAATCTGTATCCACCTGGATTTAGATCGACAACTCTTTCCTTTTGCCCGCCCGGAGGAAATTAAATCTCATATTCAGGAAGCAGTGAACAAACTTAACTCCCAAGAAGGAGGTCTGATGCTTCATGCCGAATGCGAACCGGATGTTCCTCTGGAGAATATTGAAGCGATTTGCCAAGTCCTTGAATGAATCTGCCCATGTAGCTCAGCTGGTAGAGCAGAGCATTCGTAATGCTAAGATCGCTGGTTCGAATCCAGCCATGGGCTCTGATCGACGAAGAAAATGGTCCAAAAGATAATTCTTGATACTGATATTGGTGATGATATTGATGATGCCTATGCGCTTGCTTTGGTGCTTGCCTCTCCTGAAGTTGAACTTTTAGGAATAACAACTGTCTTTGCCAATACGTGTGCGCGGGGAAGGCAGGCGCAGACATTACTCAAAATTGCTGGACGAGAGGAAATTCCGGTAGCAGCAGGATGCGGTGCCGTTATCTCACCGCGCATCATCTATGGAGAGAAAAATCTTAATTATAAAAAACGACCGGTTCAATCAGCAACATTCTGGTATCTTAATAATGTAAGACCACACCAGTATGATAGTTGTCTACCAGAGGCAGAATTACCTGCACTCTATAAAGACCACGCCGTCAAATTTCTTATTGATACTCTTCTGGTTGGAGATGGTAAGATCATCCCGGTAACTATAGGGGCTATGACCAACCTGGCAATGGCCTTAATTATAGAACCAAAAATAGCATTAAAAATTCCCCGTATTGTCTCTATGGCCGGAGCATTTGACCGCCACTTATCCGAATGGAATATTCGCTGCGATCCGATTGCTGCTGCTGTTGTATTTAATAGCGGTATCCCAATGACCGTTGTCGGATTGGATGTAACCACAAAGTGTATATTTAACCAGGAACATCTGAATAGGTTAAAAGCATGCAATAGACCGATAGCCGAAAATCTCAGTAAGGCAACAAAACTTTGGTCAGGAAAATATCCGGTACTTCATGACCCCCTTGCCATAGCAACAATTTTTAAACCAGATTTAGTGGAAACTAAAAATGGTACGGTTTCTGTGGAGCTAAACGGCAATAAAACCTATGGTTTTACCATTTTCAAGGAAGCAGAAGAAGAGAAACCCGGTCCACATGATATTTGCGTTGCTGTAAAATCAAAGGAATTTCTTGAATTATGGCTGGGAAGAGTATTGCAGTTGTAAGATTGATTTTAACAGGGATTTGACAGGAGAAATCTATTTATAATACTATCTTTTCCAGAGGAGGGATAAAATGACCGATAGAGAAAAGTTTTTAAAGATCGCAAGATTTGAGCTAGGGGGAGAGGTCTTTCTGCCCTCTTGCTGGCAGTGGTTCTGGAATGGCACGCTGGAAAGATGGAGAGGAGAGGGACTTCCAGGGGATGTTCACATCCAGAACTATTTCGGATTCCAGAGAATGGAATATATTCCGATAAATATGAGTTTGATTCCGGCCTTTGATGTAGAAACTCTAAAAGAGGATGTTACCACTAAGGTTATCATTGATTCAGATGGAGCAAAGAAGAGAATATTTAAGGAGAACCGGGAACTCTCTATGGACCAATGGATAGAGTATCCGGTGAAGGATAGAAAAACCTGGCAGGAATATAAAAAGAGGCTTAATCCACATTCCCCTGCCCGCTATCCCCTCTGGTGGGAGAAAGAAAAGGAAAGGTATAAGGAAAGGGATTATCCATTAGGAATTAGTGTGGGAAGTTTCTTTGGTTGGCTCAGGAACTGGATCGGGATTGAGAATCTCAGTTATTTGTTAGTTGATGATCTATCATTAATTGAAGAAATTGAGGAATATCTTGAATATTTCATCATAGAAATTCTAAAAGGGGTTTTGAAGGACGTGAAGTGTGATTTTGCTCACTTCTGGGAGGATATGGCCTATAATAAAGGTTCTCTGGTCTCGATGGAATTTGTTAAAAAGTATATGATGCCCCATTATAAAAAGGTGACTGATTTATTACACAGCAATGGGATTAATGTGATTACTCTTGATTCCGATGGCAATGTCTGGGAATTGATTCCTTTTTGGTTAGAATGTGGAATAAATGGTATTATACCCAATGAGGTAGCCGCGGGGATGGATGTGGTGGCCATGAGAAAAAAGTTTGGAAAAAATCTTATTATAGAGGGTGGAATTAATAAGCAGGTCCTGAGTAAAGGGAAAAAAGAGATTGAAGAAGAAGTAAATAAGAAGGTTCCCTATCTTCTCCGTGAAGGGGGGTACTTCCCGGGAATTGACCACTCCGTGCCACCGGATGCTCCATTGGAGAATTACCTTTATTATCTGAAGTTAATCAGGGAAATAGGAAGTTAAAAAGCAACCACGAATTTATCGAATTATACGAATTAAAGAGTAAGTCATTCTGAGTGAAACGAAGAATCTCTCTTTTCATAGAAGTGAGAGGTTGCCACGCTCCTTTCAGTCGCTCGCAATGACACGCTGTGTCGGTTTTTAATTAGAGAAATTCGTGTAATTCGTGGTTAAAGAAATAAATAAAAGGAGAATAGAATAATGGCGGATTTAGAGGGAATAAAGGAAAGTTTGATAAAAGGAGATGCGAATAAAGTTAAGGAGTTGGTAGGGACAGCAGTAAAGGAAAATGCGCTGGTTGGGGATATTCTTAATCAAGGTTTGATTGCCGGAATGAATGTGGTAGGGACAAAATTTAAGAATAATGAATTCTATGTCCCGGAAGTGCTGATTGCTGCCCGGGCAATGCATGCGGGAATGGAAATCCTGGAGCCTCTTCTGGAAAAAAGCGGAATAAAGCCGATTGGCAAAATTGCTGTAGGCACGGCAAAAGGAGACCTCCATGACATTGGCAAAAACCTGGTTATTATGATGCTTAAAGGAGGAGGTTTCCAGGTAGAGGATTTGGGGATTGACGTTGCTGAGGAGAAGTTTGTTGAAACTGCCAAAGCCGGGACTCAATTAATCGGTATTTCCGCTCTTTTAACTACCACGATGCCTTCAATGAAAACGGTAGTTGAAGCCTTAAAAGCGGCAGGCTTGAAGGACAGGGTTAAGGTAATGATTGGAGGAGCACCAATCACCCAGGCCTATGCTGATGAGATTGGGGCGGATGGCTATAGTCCTGATGCTGCTTCTGCGGTGGATAAAGCCAAGGAACTGTTAGAAATTAAATGAATTAATGTTGATTCAACTGCTCCTGATTATTTCTGCCTACCTGATTGGTTCAATTCCTTTCGGGTATCTTATCGCCCGTCTCTTTAAAGGGATTGATATCAGGGAGTTTGGCAGTCACAATATTGGTGCTACCAACGTTCTACGAGTGGTTGGACCTTTCCCGGCAGTTCTCACCTTTCTTTTAGATATGGGGAAAGGAACGGCAGTTGTTCTTTTTGCCAAATCTTTTGCCTCTTTCACGCTGTTGCCAATTATTGTTGGTATTTGCGTAATTTGTGGACATAATTTCTCCATTTTTTTAAGAGGGAAGGGCGGTAAAGGGATCGCGACCGGTTCTGGAGTACTGGTCGGTCTTGCTCCTGTGGTTGCCTTTTTTACCTTTTTAATCTGGTTAATTAGCTTTGGTTTTAGCCGTTATGTTTCTCTCTCATCTCTTATTGCCTCTTTGGCTATTCCTCTCCTTTTCTGGTTGAGGAAAGCTGAACCTTCCCTGCTAATTTTAGGTATTCTCATCTTTATCTTAGTGGTAATCAGACACCGGGAAAATATAAAGAGATTGATTAAAGGAACCGAGCCAAAAATACGATTGGGACGCAGATAACATCAAGATAAAACAGAATTCTGATGAAGTGGATAATGAAAGTTTTTAATATTATAGTTTATTAGTCTTTATCTGCGTGTATCTGCGTTAATCTGCGTCCCATTAAATAATGAATATTGCAGTTTTAGGAGCAGGAGGATGGGGGACAACTTTAGCGATCCATCTTGCCCGGAAAAACCATCGGGTAAGATTGTGGGAGGTCTTCCCTGACTACGCTTTAGTCTTACAGGGAAAAAGAAAAAACCTTAAATTTCTCCCCGAGATATCAATTCCCAAAGAAATCTTGATCTCTTCGGATT
Source organism: bacterium (Candidatus Ratteibacteria) CG_4_9_14_3_um_filter_41_21 (assembly GCA_002791075.1). Classification (GTDB taxonomy): domain Bacteria; phylum Ratteibacteria; class UBA8468; order UBA8468; family UBA8468; genus UBA8468. Next base: position 4,675 of record PFWI01000226.1, read on the forward strand.
TGGGAAAAGTCATTTTTAAAGCAGAAGTTATTATTATTGCGGTTCCTTCTTTTGCAATGAGAGAAGTGCTTGAAAAATTGAAGATATTTGACTTTTCGGGAATGATTATCCTTTCCGCCACTAAAGGTCTGGAAATGAATACGAACTACCGAATGAGTGAAGTGATTGAAGAAGAATTGGGCGATAAAATCAAATGGGCGGTGCTCTCCGGACCGACTGTTGCTAAAGAGGTAGCAAGGGGCACTCCTACTACCGCGGTTGTTGCTTCCAATGACGGAAAAGTTGCCGCGATACTTCAGAGAATGTTGATGGGAAACCGACTGCGTCTCTACACCAGTTCTGATACGATTGGCGTAGAATTAGGAGGTTGCTTAAAGAATATTATTGCTATTGCTGCTGGAATTGCCGATGGACTTGGTTTTGGCGCAAATACCAAGGCGGCTCTTCTTACCCGGGGATTAGCTGAGATGCAGAGATTGGGGAAAAAAATGGGGGCAAAAGCAGAGACTTTCATCGGTCTCTCCGGACTTGGTGATTTAGTGACTACCTGCACCAGTAAAAACAGCCGCAACCGGAACTTTGGGGAGGCCATTGGACAGGGGAAGAAAATGGAGCAACTTTTAAAAAAGACCGAGATGGTGATTGAAGGAATTAATACCACCAGTGTAACTTGTCATCTTGCCAAAAAATTTAAGGTTGAAATGCCGATTACCAATGCGGTCTATAAGGTCTTGTTCAAAGATAAAAATCCTTTAACAGCAGTGAATGAATTGATGAACCGAAAAGAGAAAACAGAGTAGAGTAGTTGACAAGTATTTTTCTATTGGAGTAAAATATAACAGATGATTTTAGTTATGAAAATTAAAAAAATTAATGATAGAAAATTGTTGTGGATACTCCTTCCGGTGTTTTTTTTCTGGATATCAGGAAACGTTTATGCTGATAGTATTATTTTAAAGAACGGAAGTATTCTGAAAGGGATAATAGTTAAA
>PFWI01000125.1 GCA_002791075.1 bacterium (Candidatus Ratteibacteria) CG_4_9_14_3_um_filter_41_21
CTAAACCAAACTCGCCCTTACCGGTTTCCAGGGCAATTGCCGTAGTAATGTTTCGGGTATATCCCTGAATATTTCCTCCCACCATCATTGATATTCCCACTTCGGTAAAGACCCTGCCAAACCCGGCAATGATCGCAGCAAAAATGGCAAATCTTCCCTCAGCCAGAATAGCCAGAGCGGTTTGCCGACCATTTGCTCCCAGGGTAAGAGCGGTCTTTTCAACCCGCTTGTCCACACCCTGCGTGGCGGATAAGGAAAGACCGGCTACTACAGGGAAAGCAAGGATTGACTGACCGATAACCATCGCCCAGGGTGTATAAAGAAGCCCCAGGGTTCCGAGGGGACCCTGCCGGGAAAGGAAAGAATATACCAAAAGCCCGATGAGCACCGTGGGAAGAGCCATCAATGTATTAAGGATAATTACAACTGCTGTCTTGCCCCAAAAATTCTTTAAGCCCACATAGAAGCCAACCGGAACACCCAATAAGGTAGCTAAAATTATAGAAGTTATAGATACTTTTATGGAAACAAGGGCGATACTAATTACCTGCCGGTCAAGCCCGACAATCATTTTAAGCGCATTTTTGAGCCCTTCAAATATATAATCCATTGTATGGAATTTCAATCAACTGCCCCCTCTCCTCAATCCTCCCCCTCAAGGGGGGAGGAAGTAGGTGGGGGTGAATTTATACCGCGAAAAAGAACCTTTCCCTCTTTTTTAAACTCGCTGATAAGTTTCTGAGCCTTTTGGGAAGTTACCCAATCGATCAAAGCCAGGGCATAACTGTAATTAACGTAAGGATGCCGTTTGGGATTAACCGCGATTATCCCATAGGGATTAAAGAATCTCTCGTCGCCTTCGCAAAGAATAACAAGTTCTATTTTTCCCTTATAGGCGATATAGGTCCCTCTGTCAACCAGGCAATAGGCTCTTTTCTCACTGGCAATCTGAAGGCTTGCGCCCATTCCCTGACCTGTCTCAAGATACCATTTCCCTTGGGGGTTCATTCCCGCGGCTTCCCATAATTTCTTCTCCTTCTTATGAGTTCCCGATTCATCCCCCCGGGAAACAAAAAACCATTTTCTCTTAGCTATTCTCTTGAGAGCCGCTGAAGCGTCATTGCCCCTTATCCTCACAGGGTCATCCTTTGGCCCAACGATGACAAAGTCATTGGACATAACATCCCGCCGATTGACTCCAAACCCATCCCGGATAAATTTGTCCTCGGCCTCCCGGTCATGAACGAAAACAAGATCTACATCTCCATTTTCCCCGAGTTTAATTGCTTTGCCAGTCCCGACAGCAATGATGTGAACTTTAACATTATACTTTTTCTCAAAAGGCGGCAAAATATAATCCAAAAGTCCGGTCTCATAAGTACTGGTGGTTGTAGCCAACTTCAATATTGCAAGGCCCGCGATAACTGTCTTTTTCATTCCGGTATTATCCTTTCCTCAGCGCTATAAATGTTCATTCTGTTACCCCTGACAAAACCGACTATAGTAATATTCATTTCACGTGCATGTCGGACCGCTTGATTTGTGGGAGCGCTTCCGGAAATTACGATAGGGATACCACACCTTCTAACTTTAAAGAGTATTTCCGATGAAATTCTGCCGCTGGTTATCAAAAGAGTATTTTTGAAGGTATTCTTTCTCAATAAAGCATGCCCGATAACCTTGTCAATGGCATTATGTCTTCCGATATCTTCTCTAAAAGCCAGGATATCCTTTTCATCTGCCAGGGCAGCACTATGTACTCCGCCGGTTTTTAAGTAAACTTCGGAACGCTTTTGAAAATCCTGCATTAATTTGGTTATCCGGACGCTCTTTACTTTAAATTCCGAAATTATTTTTGACCTATATATAATATCCAGCGCATTATAAAAGAGAACCCCCTTGCCACAACCAGAGGTATACAAACGTTTAAAGATTAAATTTTCGGATTTTACCTCAGCCATATCGATATCAGCAGACCAGCGCTGTCGGTCAATGACTATTTTCTTAATTTCATCCGGGCCCTTGACCAGGCCTGAAGTAAAAAGAAATCCTCGGGTAAGGTCCTCAAGATCAAAGGGAGAGCATAGGACAGTTACCAGTTCTCGATTACCCAAATTAACGGTAAAAGGTACTTCCTGCGCTACGATATCTTCTACTCTCTCTTTATGGTTTCCTTTTATTTTGGTAATCGTAAACGATTCCATTTAAAATATCTTCTGGTAAACTTTGTCTGCGTATAATTTAACTCTGCGCTCTAAGTTAACAAATCTTTTTAGCAGCTTTTTGGCATATGGAGTTAATGAAGTGCTGCCGCCATTTGCGCCGCCTCTGGTGCAAATAATGAGAGGTCTATTCAGTCTTTTTTCTGCTGATTTAAGATAGCTCCAGGCATGGCGATAAGACATATTCAATTCTTGGGCAGCTTTATTAATTGAGCCTGTCTTGAGAATATATCTTAAAATCATCGCTCTGCCAGCGCCAAAGACAAGTTCTCCATTTTTCTCAATCCATACCTTGGATTTTACCTTCATCTTCAATCGCCCTCTTTAAATCCTCAGGTGTATTTATATTTAAAAATGATTTACGCTCATCTTCACTTACCTTAATATATTTACAATGGCAATCCTTCAAAAAATCCTTTACTGATAATCTTTTCTCGGCTAAAGCCCTTTCCACTTTTTTTAAAATTCTCTTTGAGTAAACGCTATGCAGTGGCTCTATCCTATCTTTTATGGAAGGAACAACAGCATCGGGCATATTTTTATTGGTAGCATCTAAAATCCTTTTTATTAAACCGTTATGCAAAAATGGCATATCGCAGGCAACAAAAAAACCCCTCTCTTCAGACATCTTCTTCAAACCGATATAGATGCCGCCTAAAGGTCCACAATCCTTCACTAAATCTTCCACTACTTTAATTTTCTTATATTCTGATAAATTACACCCCCACCTACCTCCCCCCTTGAGGGAGTTTTCATTCCCCCGGATAGAGGAGAGGAGTAACTTTGAAATTTCATACAAAAATTTATCTTTATCGTCGGT
>PFWI01000034.1 GCA_002791075.1 bacterium (Candidatus Ratteibacteria) CG_4_9_14_3_um_filter_41_21
GCCCTTAACCTGCCTATTAAACAAACCTTTTCCTATCTTTTCGGTGGTTTTGAAAAGGAAATAGCAGTGGGGAAAAGAGTCCTTGTTCCCTTCGGAAAGCAAAAAAATCTCATCGGTTATGTGGTTGGCATTATTGATTCCGAGAATAAAAAAATCACCTATAAAAATATCCTGAGAACATTAGACGAAGAGCCAATTTTAACCCCCGATATTCTTTCCCTTACTAAATGGATTGCCGGGTATTACGGTTCCTCCTGGGGACAAGCCATCGGCCTTGCCACTTCCCCTGCTCTTCTTTCAAAAAGATTCTTCCTTGATACTCCGGCGCAATTAATTATGGAAAAAATTCTTGCCCTGCCTCCCACCGACCAGCAGAAAAAAGCAATTGAAGAAATTTGCTCCCTGATTGAAAAGGGAAAAGAAGAGACCGTCCTCTTGCAAGGAGTTACCGCCAGCGGAAAAACCGAGGTCTATCTACGCGCCATCAGCCAGATTCTTGAGAAAAACCGCCAGGCCATCTACCTGGTTCCCGAAATCTCCCTAATCCCCCAGACTTCTCTCTGGGTTAAGGAGAGATTCGGCAAACGTGTAGCGGTACTGCATTCGCAATTAAGCCAAAAGGAGCGCTACCACTGCTGGCAGGAAATCAGAAAAGGAAATATTGATATTGTGATTGGGCCGCGCTCCGCCATTTTTGCCCCTCTTCCCAGATTAGGTTTAATCATCATTGACGAGGAATTCGAGACCTCTTATAAGGAGCACCAGGAGCCAAAGTATCACGCCCGCGAAGTAGCAAAAAAGCGCGCAAAACTTAGCCACTGCCTGCTTATCCTGGGAACCGCCACCCCTTCATTGGAATCCTATTACCAGGCAAAAACCGGGAAATACAGATGGATTAAACTTACCGAAAGGGTAAAGAGGCAAGCCTTACCTGAAATTTATATCGTTAATATGAAAGGCAAATACCGGGGCGGCAAACCAGTATTATTCTCCGGAGAATTAGTCCATCTAATGGAAGAAAAATTGCTGAAAGGAGAACAAACCGTTCTTTTTCTTAATCGCAAAGGTTATCATACTTTCCTGCTCTGCCGGGACTGCGGTTTCGTCCTGAAATGCAAGCACTGCAGTCTCCCTTTAGTCTACTATCGCTCTAAAAAAGGGCTTTTTTGCCACTACTGCAATTTCCATCAAAAGGTTCCCTTGTCCTGTCCGGCCTGCGGGGAGAAAATCGCTTTCCTGGGTTCGGGAACAGAAAGAATAGAGCAAGAACTGCAGAAATTGTTTCCCGATGTCAGCATCAAGAGGTTAGATGGCGACACCACGAAAAAGGAAGAATCCTGGCGCAACTTTCTCTCCGATTTTACCAACAAAAAGATTAGCATTGTTATCGGAACACAGTTGCTGGCTAAAGGGCATCATTTCCCCAATGTCACTTTAACCGGGGTGATTAATGCCGATACTTCTTTAAATCTTGCGGATTTTCGGGCCGCCGAGAGAACCTTCCAACTTCTCTTCCAGGTAGCGGGGCGAGCCGGGCGGGGAGAAATTCCGGGAGAGGTTCTTATCCAAACCTATCTGCCGGAACATTACGCCATTAAATCCTTGAAGGAAAAAGATTTTTCGCTCTTTTATGAAAAGGAATTGTCCCTGCGCAAAGAGTTGGGCTACCCCCCTTATACCCACTTTGCCAATATTTTAGTAAGGGGAGAAAAGGAGGAAAGAGTAAAGAAGAATATTCAAACCATCTTTAAGCGATTGAATGCAGAAAAAAAAGATGGGATGGAAATTTTAGGGCCGGCTCCCTGCTTCCATGCCCGGATTAAAAACTATTTTCGCTATCACCTGATTCTAAAGACAGAAGAAATTGAAGGGCTTTCTGCTTTTTTGGGCGAAAAGCTTAAAGATATAAAATTCCCCTATTCCCTTGATATCGACCCGTTGGAGATGTTGTAAAATGACTTCCCATATTCCACGAAGGTCTTGGCCATCGCATCAATCTTCTCCGGGGAATGGCCTGCGGCTTCCGGGGAAGGATACCATTTGGCAATAAACCCACCGTTGAATTTTCCGAGATTGTTAATCAACGCTTTAGCATAATTTTCTACATCCGCTATAGTTCCCTTAACCATCGTTTTCTGGATATCCACCGGGCACCAGAAGCAGAGACGACCCCCAAAGAGTTTGCTCAACCGTTCCATCCCCATATTTTCCTGCTGGTCCATCTGGACGACATTTAATCCGGCATCGATAAAATCCTCTAAGAGGTCAATGATATAACCACAACTATGCAGAAAAGCGAGGATTCCTTTTTGGTGGGCGAATTGGTAAACTCGCGCATACCTCGGTTTGAAAAATTTTCGGAAGATTTCCGGGTTAATCATCGGCCGGTCTTCCAATCCCCAATCATCGCAGGACATAATTCCATCTATGCCGAGTTTTGCGAAATTTTCTATCGATTCAATTGCGATATCGGCTAATTTATCCAAAAGGAGTCCTACTTGTTCCGGATAAAGATAAGGATCCGTTAATCCTTGTTCAAATCCCCTCAAATATTGAAGACGGTGAATAATGCTAAAGGGTATCCCCGCGAGAACGAATTTTTCTTTCCGGTTTGCGGAGATGATTTTTTGGGCCTCTCGGTATCTTTCCGGATTTTGGTAATCCGGGAATTTGAAATTTTCCAGCATTCTGTAGTCGGAAAGAGGATGAACCTTAACCTGTCCCATCGTTTTATCTGTGGATAATTTTAATTTCCTCCAGATACAGCCGAATTCATCCTCCCATTCGGTTTCAGTCTTTATTTTCGGTTTCCAGTTTGGGTCTGGCGCCGGACCAACAGATAAAAAATCGCTCCCGAAAGCCTCCGGCAAATCATAAGGAATTCTATCCGGACCCTCAAACAAAACCGCTTTTCTAACTCTTTCCCGCGAATTCATCTTCAAGTTATAAAACCACGAATTTATCGAATTTTACGAATTAGAGTAATTCGCGTTAATTCGTGGTTAGAAAAAGGAAATTCCTATGCAATTAAATTATAATGCACCCTTGTAGCGGTCGGAGTTATCCGACTATTCGTGCGATGAATCGCACCGCTACGTTACAAAAACTCTTTTTTCTCCAGAGAACCAGAGGCTAAAATTAGGGGAATAAGGGTAGTAAAAAGGCTTAAAACAAGAACCAGGAAAATCGCCAAAGACAGGCTCCCCTTGAAAGTAGCATGGGAAATAATCTTCAAAAGGTAAAGGTGAAAAGGAATCCAGAGAGCGAAAAGGCAAACAAGAAGATAAATAATAGAGAAAAGGAAACAAAGCGTTCCTCCGATACCCGAGACTATTCTGGCCGGATTATCTGAGGCAAAATTCGGGTAGAGCCCCCCTAAACCTATCGCCAATCCGGAGAGAGAAAAATTCACCAGAAGAATCGCCCCGCAGGAAAGAAAAAAGAGCAAGGGTCCCACCTTTAACATCAGATTGGAAAAAATCATTAACCCTTCGCTGACGAGAAAGGTAAAGAAAAAGATAAGATAAAATTTCTCCCGCAGGATTTTCCTCCAACCTATCGGCGCCAAACCAATAATCCAGGCTTTTCTTCCCTCCAGACTGATTAAAGGGAAGGCAAATCTGGTGATAAAGGAGGCCAGAACCAAAGAGAGGGCGCCCAAATTTAAGAAGGTAATGATATTCTTCCAGCAAAAAGGCAGCTTTTCGTAGGCAGGATTGCGCAGATTAGCAAAGTAGAGCGCCAAAAGCCCGAAGAAAATTAAAATCTGGCTCCACTGGGCAGGGGTACGCAGAAAAATTTTAATATCCTTAATCGCTAAGGAGCGAATCGGCAGACTTAAAAATCTTAAAATCCGCTCCCTTCTATTGATTAGCCCCCGGCTGATGGGATATTTTCTTACCGAGGAGGTTGAATAGAACCTTGAGAAGGAAGGATAGTAGTCTTTGGCGGAAATAAGCAGAGCGCCCCGGAAAAGAAACCCGCCGGTAGCAATCAGGACGAGAAAGAAGAAAAAGCATTCTTTCCCATTCCCTTTAGCGGCGGCAAAGAGGCCGGAAGCAAGCCAGTGGCTGGGCAAAAGAGAGAAATCGCAAATTCTAAATGCTCCGCTTAACTGGTTTAAAAACGGAATAAGGGTGAGGTCTTCCGAGATTTTCAATCGGCTCCCTTGAAAAATAAGATAGGCTAAAAGAAGAACGAACAAGAAAATGGGAAGATAGCGAGCTTTAGATAAGTATCTTACCGCCAGCATGGTTAAAGTTGCTCCGATTATGGTGGTAATCACCAGGAAAGGAAAGAGGAGAAAAGGAGCAGAAAAATAGAAAGATAAAGGCGCCTGATTGTTCCTCCCCAAAGCTAAAAAGAGCGGGATACATAAAAGCAGAAACGCCCAGGAACTATAAAGGAAAGCCTCTAAAAATTTTACGGTAAAGATTGTACTAAATTCAAACGGCCGGGCCAGGAGGAATTCCAATTCCTCTGATTTATAGAAAGTGGGAAAGGAGACCATAAAACTGCTCAAAATCAACATCCAGAAACAGACCATCAGGAAAAGAGCGAAGAGCCGTTCAATAAGAATTGGCCCAACTACATCAACGGAAAGCAGATACTGGAAGCCCCTGGCAAATAAGAAATAGCCCCCCAAAAGCAGAAGCGAACCAAAGAGAGTGACGACCATGCCCTTTACCTTTGATTCTTCCTTTATGGCATAGAGGATGTTGTTTCTAACCATCCGAACCTTAGCCGAAAAAAGAACCCTCAGCTCTTGCATAAAACTACAAAGATTGCCAACAAGAACACGAAAACTTGTCCCAAAGGGATCGGTTACCGAAAAGCACGAAAAACTATCACCACT
>PFWI01000156.1 GCA_002791075.1 bacterium (Candidatus Ratteibacteria) CG_4_9_14_3_um_filter_41_21
TCTACCACCACAGCCACCAGGGGAGGCAAATGACCTTCCCTCCTTCAATAGTCATCTCTTTAAGTTCTCCTCGATATACCAATATACCCTTGGCTCCGGGAAAATCTTTAAAGAAATATTCAAAATTTCTTTTCTTCTCACTAGTTATCTCATCATGATAAGTAATCTCAACCCCTAATCTCTCTGAACTTCTTTCTATGAGAAGGTCAATTTCATGGCCCTCGTAATCCCGGGAGAAATAGATATCATAAGGGAAACTTCTTTTTTTGTTAAAAGTTTCAAAACTTTTAAGAATAATATTCTCAAAAAGAGGACCTAAAACCTTCGACCCCACCAGATGCTCAAAAAACTCCCTCTTAGCAAGGAAATTAGCAACCCCGACATCAAAAAAATATATCTTTTTGGATTTAACCAGTTTCTTTCTTTCTCTCTTAAAATAGGGTAAAAGAGAATTGACCACAAAGGTATTATTCAACACCGAGAGATATTTCTTAAGGGTATTAATTGAGATACCCATTTCTTTAGAGAGTGAGGAGAGATTTAATATTCCTCCGATTTCAAAGGATAAAAGGCGAAGGAGTCTGGAAAAATCATCAAGTTTTCCTATCTCTCTTAAACTTCTGATATCCTTATCAAGATAGGTTGAAACAAAGCTTTGCATCGCAAGATTTCTTCCTTCCTTTGTTTCTCTGATAAATACTCCCGGCATTGTTCCCTCAAGAAGAATTCTTCTCAGAAGCGTCTCCAGAGAATCTCTTTGTCGGAAAAGAATTGTCTGGCGCATCTTAAGGTTTTCTATCGTTAATCCTTTCCAGTCTTCCCAAAGGGGTGCTCCCAGAAACTTTCCAATTTTATCTTCGATTATCTCCCGAATCGAAAGGGGATAAAGAAAAAGATAACTGACCCGGCCGGCGAGGGTTTCGACAACCTTCTTCTGAATCTCCAGGGAAGCAGAACCACTGATGATGATCCTGATTTTGTCTTTATAGATGTCATAAAATATTTTCAAAAGCTCAAATAGAGTTGGGACTTTCTGCGCCTCATCAAAAAATAGAAAAATAGGAGATTTCTGCTTCCTTAACTCCTTGCCGAGGCTATCCTCAATCTGGTTCTTTATAAAGTAGAAATTGGAAGAAACTCGGGAACGAAGAATAGGGTCATCAAAAGAAAAGAAAAAGATATGGGAAGGAGAAACCTCTCTCGCGATAAGAAGTTCCTCAACTCTGTTAAGGAGCGTGGTCTTACCAACCTGCCTTGCCCCCAAAATTGCTACCATAAAACCAGCATTCACCCTCCTTAAAACCTCCTCTTCAATTTCTCTTTTGATATATTTTTCCATAATTTTTATCAGACCATTGACAAATTTTACACTATTTCCTGTCAGATGTCAAGTTGTTCACCTTTCGGTGAACCCCATCTACTTCAGAAGAGGGGGTTCTCGTCACCCCCTTAGCAATTGTCTGAACTGTAGAAAGAGAGGATAAATTCCTATAGATACCAGACCGGAATAAATTTTATTATCGTCTCATCAACCTTTAGCTTTCCCCAGAAGTTTTTGGTGAGGATTAACGCTCTTTTTGGCTTGTACTGGGTGAGAAAATTTCTAAATGCTCTTGAAATTTGCGGGGTTTTCATTTCCGAATATTTAACTTCTATCGGAATCAGTGTCCCATTTTCCTGGAGAATAAAATCAACCTCTGCTTTACTTAATGTGCGCCAATACCTTATCTGGTAATTATCCTTTTGCTTAATCTTTAATTGAGTAAACGCAGTATTTTCAACAATGGCTCCTTTATCCGGGCGGATTGATAGTTCATTAAAGTTATGCAGGAGGTAATTTCTAAGCCCGGTATCCATAAAGTATATCTTTGGATTTTTCTTAAGTTCAGTGGTCTTATTAGTAAAGAATGGTTTTAACAGATTAATAACAAAGGTCTCCTCCAGAATAGAAAGGTAGTGCTTTACTTCTTTAAAATAGGTATGAGTGTTAAGGCCCAAATCATTATAATTAAGTAAATTCCCTATTCTATTTGCTAAAAGTAGAAGCAAGGTTTTAAGTTTTGAAAAATCGGTAATCTTTAAAAGCTCTATAATATCCCTGTTGATATAGGTATCATAGATATTCTTAAGAATAATCCTTTTGGTCTCCTCCTCTTTTGCCTTTACTACCTCAGGATACCCTCCCCAGATAGTATATTCCTCAAACACCTTTTCAAAATCTTTACCAAAAACATCTTTTTGAGGGATGGAGAATTCTTTGCCCCTGAAAATGAAGTCGCCAAGGTAATCTTTTCTTTCCCGATAAACATTGTTTAATTGAGATGACCTTATCTTAATAAATTCTTCAAAACTTAACTGATAGAGATAGAAGGAAAAAACTCTCCCCACCAGAAATTTCCCGGTATTCTCTTTAAGTTCCAGAGAAGAAGAACCGGTAATGATAAACTTAACATTCTCAAAGATATCATACAAAAATTTCAGTTTTTGTCCGCCATCTTTAAGATACTGAAATTCGTCAATAAGAAAATAGAATCGCTCATTTTCTCTCTCTGCTATAAAACTCCTCACTAACCCCTTAGGGTCAGAAGAAAACTTCTCCAGATTATCCCTATCCTCAAAGGTCAGAAAAATGATATTTTCGGGTTTGACTCTTTGCTCATCTATCAGCCATTGTTTAAGCATCTTCAAGATGGTAGTCTTTCCCGACTGTCTTGGTCCCTTAATGGCATAAATCTCTCTTCTCTTTATCCATTTCTGTAATTCAGTCATCAAATCCCGATCAAAGTTTTTCATAATTACGCTATTAAAATTAAAACTATTTTAATAATAACACTATTAAAATTGAAAATCAAGCAACCTCCGTAATAGTTTAGTTGTAAATATTCAGTTAACGCCGTATGATCCCTGTAGCGGTCGCAGTTGCTGTCAGAACATCAAGAAGCTAATCTTCCCGCATAGTTGCTGTCAGTAGTTTCCTATGGAGCTAATCTGTCCGCATATTGCTACTGA
>PFWI01000207.1 GCA_002791075.1 bacterium (Candidatus Ratteibacteria) CG_4_9_14_3_um_filter_41_21
TATCCATAATGTAACCCTCCCTTTTTAGGGTTACATTATATATGATTTAACGATTACTGTAGGGTTACATTTTAGATGATTCAATACGGAAGATTGACAAATGGGTGACAATAGTGTATACTATGAGGTAACAGAAAAAGGAGGAGAAGAAGATGCGATTTATAACTATAAGAGATCTACGTAGTAAAGCGGCCAGGATTCAGCGGGAGCTTCCTAAAGAAAAGGAAATGGTGCTTACTTCCAACGGAAAACCCATTGCTATTTTGACCGCTACTTCTCCAGATAGAATAGAAGAATCTCTTACCATAATTCGTCGCCTGCGAGCAATGGAAGCAGTAAATTATATGCAAAAACGCTCTGTAGAAGCAGGTGCTGACCGTATGAGTTTGAAAGAGATTAACAAAGAAATCTCTGCCGCACGAGAGGAACGGCAAGCAAGATGAAAGTGGTTTTAGATACAAATGTAGTAGTGTCTGGACTACTTTCCCCTTTTGGCCCACCAGGCGAAATTATCAGGATGGTCGCTTCTGGACTCCTGGAGCTTTGTTACGATGCGCGTATTCTTTCTGAGTATCAAAATGTTCTAACCCGTCAAAAATTTCCTTTCGATCAAGCGCATGTGGAAGACTTACTTAAACAAATAGAAGCCTGCGGCCACATAACTACAGGGAAGCCTCTTGCTAAGAGATTGTCAGACCCAGATGATGAACCTTTCTTAGAAGTAGCACTTGGAGGCAAAGCCCAATATTTGATAACAGGAAATCTAAAGCATTACCCGGTAAAGAAACAACAAGGCATGCAGGTAGTTTCACCAAGCGAATTCTTGGAGATTTATAGAAAATCTATCAGCTAAATCAAATAGCTTGCCCTGGGATAGAATTTCCCCAATTCCCACTTGACAAATTTCCCACAATAGCGTATACTTTATTTGGGGGTGAAAAACATGAGTGCACATAGAGAAAATGAACAACTTGTTAAAGAAAAATTTAAATCGGTAGGAGTTGGGTTTTTGGATTCTAAAAAACGAATAACCTTGAAGAATAAAGTTATGAAAGAGTCACCGTTAAATCATATGAAAATTGATGCTTTAGAAATTCTTTTAGGGAATGAAGGAGATATTTTGTTAAGACCGATGACAAACATCCCCAGTAAAGAATTATGGATCTACCAAAACCCTAGGGTTTTAAAGCGCATCCAAAAGGGGTTACAGGATGCTCGAGAGGGGAAAATCAAGGAAGTTAAGAACCTGAAAAAATTTCTTAAAAATCTGTGAAATTTACGTTAGGTTTTACTAAGACTGCCATAGAAGATTTAGAAAAGTTAAAAAAAGATGCTGGTTTAAAAAAGAAATACATAATTAAGGAGAATATAGTAAGATTTGGGAAAAGATGAATCTTTTAGGGAAAAAGAGAGTTTTAGGGCTGGATATTGGAACCAGCAATATCAAAATTGTTCAATTAAAAGTCACCGGGAAAAAAATAACTCTGGTTAATTTTGCCTATCAGGAAATTCCTTATTCACAGCGGGGCAAAGCCGACCTTGATAATTTCATTATTAATTCAATCAAAAAAATGAGCAAGGATGCAAAATTAGGTCAAAGAAAAGTTTTTACGGCTCTTTCCGGTTATGAGCTTAACGCTAGCTCCCTCCTTCTTCCTAAAATGTCCAGGAAAGACTTAGAGGGCACAATTAAGTTAGAGCTTGGGAGAACCCTTCCCTTTGAGGCGGGGACCGCTCTTATTGATTTCTATATCCAGGAGGGAAACTCTTCTCAGAATAAATTAGGGGTTATGGCTGTAGCTGCCTCCGGAGGATTGGTTAAAACTAAAATCAGGATTATTGAGACCAGCGGCTTTTCTCCTGCAGGGATGAATATCCCCGGCTATGCCTTAGAAAATCTGGTTTGTTCGAGAAAGGATATTCAGGATGATGAGGTAATGGTTTTAATTGATATTGGAGCTAAGTTAACGATTATTAATATCTTTAGAGGAAAGAAATTGCAATTTACTCGGGAAATCACTACTGCCGGGGATAATATCACCGAGGTATTGGTGAAGAATTTTGTTACTAAGGAGGGGAAGGTAAACCTGGACTTCGCCAAAGCCGAGGAACTGAAGAAAGAGGTGGGAATCCCCAAGGAACTTGAAAAGGAGTTTAACGGGATACCCGGTAGCCAAATCTCGGCTTTAATCAGGCCGGTCTTGGAGCGATTAGCCAATGAAATCAAGCGTTCTTTAGGTTACTTTCACCAGGCCTTCAATATCACCAAAATTAACCGGATTCTTCTTTCCGGAGGCAGTTCCAAATTAAAAGAACTGCCTCATTTTCTTACTCAAAGTTTGGGGATAAAGACGGAAAGGTTTGATTCTTTGAAAGAGGTCGCAATTAAGCATTTAACCCCTACTCAGAAAGGAGTTTTAGAAAAAATTAGTCCTGAACTTACCCTGGCTATCGGTCTTGCTTTAGAAAAGAAGCCAAAAATTAACCTTTTACCTATAGAATTTAAAGTCAGGGAAAAACTCAATATCGCTAAAGCCTTCTTTATTCTTGGTTTTTCCTTGATTTTTCTTGTTCTTCTCCTTTTCTCCGGCAATCTTATGCTTAAAAAAAGGCAGTGTTTAAACCTTTTAGCCAGGAATAAACTTTCTCTTTCCTCTCTGGAGCCTGCCTTAAATGAGCTAAGAGAGTTTGAATCCTTGCAGAGCAAAATAAATCAGAGGAAGGCTCTTTTAGAAGAAGCGATTTCGAAGCGACCATTTTTCCCGGGTATCCTTAAAGAAATCAGTCTACTTCTCCCTGATGATATGGTCTTAAGCGATATTAGTCTCTTACCGAATGTTGAACCTCAAGGGATGCGGATGGAGGGCAGAGTATTTGCTTCTTACTCTACAATGAATTTAAGTCTCTCTAAGTTTCTGGTGGCTCTGGAGAATTCTCCCTTTTTTGAGAAGGTGAGATTAGTCTCGGTCAGAAAGAGCGGAGAGAGTTCAAAGCCGGAAGCATCTTTTGAATTGACCTTGCAGTTAGTCTATTAGAAAGAATGATGAAAACCAAATCTTTAATCACCGTAATCGCTGTTAAAAATCTCTGTAATCAGTGATAATTAGAAAGAATGATTACAGTGATTAAGATACACCCCCACCTATCTCCTCCCCCCTTGAGGGGGAGGATAGAGGAGAGGGGGATCTATCTTTGACGTCAAATTGGTGTAATATGAAAATGGGTAGTAATAAAAAAACAATTGGGATGATGGTGGTTTGCAGCGGTTTGCTGATTGCCTTTTATACTTTTTTCTACCAACCCCAGAGCAAAAGATTAGGAAAACTTCAAAATGAGTTAAAAACCATAACCAACAGCCTAAAGGAGAGTGAAGCCAAGACCTCAATGGTGTCTTCAGTAAAAAAGAGGGGAAAAGAATTGGAGAAGGAATTTATTTCTCTGCAGGAAAAAGTGCCGGAAGAAGAGAATCTTCCGGAAGTTATTCAGAGTTTGGTTAATGAATCTAAAAGATTAGGTATTACCATCGTGGCTATTGAGCCAGTTGGCAAGAGCGAGAAAATCGGCTCAAAACTGAGGAGATTTCCGGTTGAAATTGATATTGAATCACCTTATCAGCTTTTAACTTCTTATTTGAAGAGTATTGAGGAATTACCCATCACCTTTACCATTGATGATCTGGTGATTGAGAAAAAGGAGAATCTTCTTCCCAGTTTGAAGATTCATCTTCTGATGAGTTCCTATGCTCTTGCTAAAGAATAAGGGAGAATAAATTGACGAAAGAACAAAGAGAGCTTATAATAACTATAGGGCTTATTTTCATTCTCGTCATTGCCCTCAGTACTGGTTTTAAGAAGATAAAAAAACATCCTGAAGAAAGAAAAACGGTTAAGAAAGAGATTTCTGTGAGCAAGGACGAAAAATCAGCTGAAGTTCCGGAAAAAAAGCAGGCCAGCAAAGAGGTTTGGGAAATGCAATTAGCCCGCTGGAATCAAAATTGGAAAAGAGACCCTTTCCTTCTTTCTGCGGAGAAGGAGGAGGAAAAGAAAAGCATTTTAAGAGAGTTCTCCTTTTCTCTTTCAGGCATTGTCTGGAAAGAGAAGAAACTTTTAGCCTTAATTGATGACTATATTGTAAAAACCGGGGATATTATTGACGGTTATATGGTACTGGAAATCACTGAAAATAAGGTTGTTTTAGAAAAAGACGGTAAGAAATATCAGCTTTTTTTGAAAAAGAAATGATGAGAAAAACTGGAATTTTAGTAGTTTTGATTGTACTCTTTGGCGCTTTTTCAATCTTTGCAGAATCTCGGGGCGAAATACGTTATGCCATCTGCAAACCGGATGACG
>PFWI01000005.1 GCA_002791075.1 bacterium (Candidatus Ratteibacteria) CG_4_9_14_3_um_filter_41_21
GTATCCCAATAAAATCTCCCGAAACATTTCTAAAAGAATTATTTGGTATTGCAGGGAAAAAGACTGATATGTTTAGTTTTAATCCTGTAGATTTTATGTTAAAGAAAGATACTGAGCAGACGAATATTTTATTAAAATTACTACCTATATCTGTTACATTACAGGACTGCCTTGAATGGTTTGGCGAATCAATTAATGTGAATTATGAGAAACACGGCTTGCAGGTGATTAAGGATTTAGAACAATGGTTCTATGAGGCAAGACGAGAGGCTAATAATAGGGTTAAGGCAATAGATGATGAGTGTATAGCGGTGGCAAAAAGATTGCCTGATAATTACAATCTGCAAGAGTGGGAGATGATAAGCCTGAAAGCGAATTATGATATTTTGCGTGAGGCTGAATTATCCAACAGGAAGATTGAAAATAGTCGAAAAGTTACTGACAGCTATAATGACGAGAAGGAGCGAATTAGTAATTTTTATCTCTTGCAGGAAAAAGAGGTATTAGACCAAGAAACCATAGAACTGGAAAAGACCAAAGCAGCTATTGAAACAGACAAAACAGCATTGAGGGAACAAATTACCTCAATTGATGAACATATCAAGAGATTGGAGTCTGCAAAGGCTGGTCTTTGGAATGAACTGAAAAATCTGGATGCAATGAAATTACAAGAGAAAAAAGAGGCATTGCAGGGAGTATCATCTGAGAAACTGAAAAATATTGAAAGCAGCAAACAAGTAAAGCTGAGTGAACTGGAAGGACAGAGAAAAATGGCAGAGGATTATATCAAAGAAAATCAGCCAGTAAACACTGCAGCAATCAATGAGGAATGCATAAGGATAGAAGAAATGAAAAGCTTTATCCCACTGGCAAAGGAAGTGGATGGACTAAGGACACGATTAAAAAGAGAACAAGCTACGGCAAGGCATTATGATGCCTGTGTGAAGATAGCTAGAGAAAAACCTGTGGAGTTATTAATGCAAACAGAACTACCTATAAAGGGACTAAGTATTAACAACAAAGGGATTGTAACTATAAATGAGTTACCTATTTCCAATCTGTCCACCTCTCAACAAATAAGAGTCTGTATTGCTATAGCAAAGGCTATAGCAAAAAATACCATATTAAAACTTATCTGTGTAGATAAATTAGAATGCTTGGACTCGGATGTTAGAGAAGAGTTTTTGCAACAGATTGAGGAGGAAGTGGATTATCAGTTTTTTGTAACCATCGTAACTGAGGGTGCTTTGAAAATCGAAACGACAGGGGGTGAAAAAAAAGATAGTGATATATGTGAAAAAAAATAAAAGAGGGAGAAAAAATGTTAAAAATAACAAAAGCCTGTGAGGTAACAAAGGTAAGTACGATTATCGTGTCCCTATATGGACAGCCAGGAATTGGGAAGACAAGTATGTCATCCACAAGCAACAAATCATTATTGCTTGACTGTGATAGCGGAGCTTATCGCTCGGAATTCACTGGCGACAGAGTTGAAGTGAAGAACTGGTCGGATATTGTAGGTATTACAGTAGAAGACATAGAAGGATATGATACGATAATTATTGATACGGTTGGTAGAGCGTTGGAATTTTTGTCTGCTGCTCTAATAATCCAAAATCCAAAGCTCTCTAAAAAAACAGGAGAGCTTACAATTGCTGGTTATGGAGCAGTTAAACAATCCTTTCGCTCTTGGATTGGTGGATTGCGAACACTTAACAAGGATATTGTTTTTGTTAGTCACGAGAAGGAAGAGAGAACAGGGGATGACAGAATTGTCCGTCCAGATATACAAGGAGGAACATATGGGGAGATATTAAAACTTGCTGATGCAATGGGATATATGTATCAAGAGGGACAGAATCGAATTATCGACTTTACGCCAACCGATTATCATATAGGAAAGGACTCTGGGAAAATCGGAAAAATTATTATTCCTCATTTTGGGCAAGAACCAAACTTTCTCAGTAAGATAATCCAGCAAATAAAAGATACTCTTAATAGGGTATCGATGGAGAATAGAAAGATTTCTCAAATTGTTTCTGCGTGGAGAACAAGAATTGATGAAATAAAAAATAGTGAAGAGGCAAACTGTTTTTTATTGGAGATAAAGGAAGAAAAGAACCCTACTGTATTGACACAGGTTAGAGGATTGTTGGCAAAGAAAACGAAAAATTTAGGGTTAAGGGTTAATGCCCATAAACAGTATGAGTTGATTGTTGATTGCCCTGATAAAAAGCCTGAATCAAGTGAAACTTTTTGTCCAACTCAAGCATGTTTTACTGATTGTCCTGTATTTACCAAATACAAGAGGTAAGGGTATGTATAGATTATCTCCAACAATGTTAGATTCGTATAGACTCTATAAGACAACCAACTGGAAGTCTTATACCGACATAGTCTCAACAATTAAAAAAGAGGTTGTTGAGACTGAGCCGATGAAAGTTGGCAGGGCTGTTCACCATATAAAGGAGGGTTTGGGAACAGAAAAATATGGAATGGTATTGATTGATGGGTATATTTTTAGGGGAATAGAAAAGGAGGATAAAAAGTATATCTCTGAGCTAAAAATTACTCCTAAGATACAGACCCCTTATGGCAACTGCATAATCTCAATGGTGGCAGATGCTATCTATGGGAATGAAATAAAAGAATATAAAACAACCCAAAGCCCCATTGATATTGGTAGGTATATGGAATATTATCAATGGCGATGTTACCTCTGGGGATTTTGTGCCGAAAAAATCATATATGAGGTAATGGAGATTAACCAATGCAAGGACGGAATATGGAAAGTGAAGAATACTGAAAAAATTTCATTGTGTCCATATATAGGGATGGAGGAAGATATAAGATTGTTAGTAGAAGATATGATTGCTTTCTGCCATTCTCAAGGGTTGCAAAATTACATATTAGAATAAGTATAAAAATTGGGAGGGGAAAATATGTTACAAAAACTTGTTCACGATCATCAATGGAATTTCCGAAAATGGTCGTTACCTGTCAAAAAACAGGAATATCGGGGAC
>PFWI01000016.1:0-20843 GCA_002791075.1 bacterium (Candidatus Ratteibacteria) CG_4_9_14_3_um_filter_41_21
CCCCAGGTGTTGTATTCCTTCTCAATAGATTGCTTAAATTCAGCCGAGTTAAACCAATCAATTTTTCCATAGTCAGCTGCGCCGGGAATAATGGGCAGGTTATACCTCTTGCTTAATTCGTATAACTCTTTCTCCACATCGATAGACCTATCCCCGGACCAGACATGCTGGAAATAGTAGGTCTGAAGAACGGTAGTATTTAGCCATTTTAGGGCTTTCGTCACATAATCAGGTTTCCTGAAATAACCGTGATAGGAGAAGATTCTGATAAACCTATCCTTGCTAAACCAGTCGCTTTCTCTTGGAACAGGCTCTTTAGCTCTTTCTTTGGTTAGTAGATTTACCTCCTCAACCAGGCTCTTAATCTCTGGAGCAAATTGCTTCTCTATATTCTTGACCTTCTCTACAATTTCTTCATTATGTTCGTTTACCTGTTTTTGAATGGATTGAATTTCCTTTGATTGGATTAAATTAAAACTTTTCTTGATTATTCTCTCGGTAAACCTATGGTTTTCATCTTTCAGATTATTAACTGCATTTTCTAATTTTTTCTGGAGCAATCTTACTTTTGATTCTATACTCTTCTCTTTTAGTTCAAAAATCTCCAGATCATAACCGGCTCCATCAAGTTCTGTTCCCAATTCATACCAAAGCTTACAAATGGTATGATAATTTTCCAAGCAGGTTTCCTCTATCTTCAGCCTCAAAACAGATAGTTCTTCCCATTCTGAATAAGAAGAACTATCTTTCGGGGTATCCTTTGCCAACCAGGCTATCCCCTGAACTAAAAGTTTCTTCTCCGTTCCTTCTACCTTTATGTCGCTGTTATCTGAAGCAATGCCGAAGGCATTCCCGACGCATAAAACCTTACCTTTGTTCCCGACTACCCCGGCAATTATCTCAGGATGGATACCGGAATCATCGTTAGCCAATACCCTTCCTAAAGGACCAGGTTTAAGGATAATATGGTCGTAGTAGGAATGGATAATCTTATCCATCCCTTTTGTTACCGGATGTCTTTTATCGGTAACAAGAATGGTGCGGTTATCCACTCTTCCGGTAGCCGTTGCTATCTCAGGAA
Source organism: bacterium (Candidatus Ratteibacteria) CG_4_9_14_3_um_filter_41_21 (assembly GCA_002791075.1). Taxonomy (GTDB): domain Bacteria; phylum Ratteibacteria; class UBA8468; order UBA8468; family UBA8468; genus UBA8468. The sequence goes on from PFWI01000016.1 coordinate 1,082, forward strand.
AGACCTTAAACCTATCTCGCCATCCACCCACAGAATAACTGGAAAGTAACACCCCATAGCCACTGTAAGCATAAGCATTCAGAGCAAGCCTCTCCTTCTCTTTGATAATATAGTAACCGGTAGCAGGAATAATCACCACATCAAATCTTAATAAATTTTCCTTATCTATACGGGTAAAGTATTCAGGGTGAAAATTGGGGATTTCTTTCAAGGTATCATAGATACCTACCGCCCCATAGGTCTCTCCCTTATAGATGCCTACCTTTACCTCATTCTGATTTGCTAAAGCAAGATTACTCGCAAGGATAAGAGATGAGAAAACCATCGCTAAAAAGATTCTTAACATCATAACCTCCTGGTTTTAAGGATTTTAATTTGTCCTGGCCTCAAGATGTGGTTACAAGTTGAGTCTCCAGAACCTCCTTATCTTCTTCCTGTATTCTTCTATAGAATCGTAGGCAAATTCCGCCACTAATCTATCCGCTCCTGAGATTTCAAAGAGCGCCCTCTTTTCACCATCAGTTGGATTATATCACATGCTGACAAAACTGTCAATTTTTCAGTTCTGAAACTGAAATTCTGACCTAAGAATAACACATCAAATTCTGATTGTCAATTTTTTTCGCGATTCTTCTTCAATTGATTAGAGATTTTCCCCTCGCCATAATTTGTTGAGAAGCCATCTCTCAAAAGTTTTTCTCTTGAGCTCTCTATCCTTGCGAGATCACCATTGCAGAGAGAACCTTTTTCTTTCTCATTCCCTTTTTCTGTGTTGCCAGTAAGCAGTACCGGCCCTAACTCTGCGAGAGCGTTTTTTTCGTTTTTTTAAAGTGACACCATGCTCACTTAAGATACGGGCAACACTTCTTGCACTTATTATTTCTCCTTCCTTTTCCAAAAGATCTCTTATGTCGTTCATATCAAGCTCTGGACGCTTGAATCTTATTGAGAGAACTCTTTGCTTGACATCCTCTGTCCTCACGTAGTTACGGCTATAGGACCTCTTGGTTTATCCTTTAGCCCTTCCCATCTATTTTCTCCCCAGGCCTTCTGGCACTATCTTTAGATTTACAGTCCTACAAGAGTACTCCTTTTGCCTATTTTACCCCAATAAATGCTGTTTTGACCTATTTTTACAAAGCATTTACTGATATTTTCTGCCATAATGTCATTAACTATTTCTAATCGCCTGCACACCTAACAGCGTTACTGATCCTGGATTTTTCCCTCTACTACAATCTCTCAATGTCAAATTTACTGTGGGTTCAGAATCCCTGCTTATTTAAAGTATTTTATATCCTTTGTAGCATCTTGAGTCTGCGTGCCGGTACCGTCCAACTCTGACCTTTGGCCTCTGACTCACGGTCTTTCCAGGACCAGGTTGTTGATATAGACACGGGAGATTTACCATAGTTGGCTAATACTAAATAGGTATTTTCATTAACGAAAAGAGTAACCACTAAATTATCAGGTATGTCCCCTTTGAAGAGCTTGCTTTCCTGCACCTCAATCCACACCCAGGAGCCTTCGGATACCATCGGACGATAAAGGTCAAAGTAATAAAACCATCTTCTTCTGGCCTCAGGTCGGGCAAAGGAGCTATCCCACCAACCGTAGATATATGGGCCATCTGGATGGTTGATATAATAATTATGAATACGGTGACAATGCGCATTCACCGCCTCTTTTTCCCAGGGCTCATCGTATTTAATTCCTGACACCATACAGCGTTCACCGGTCATCGGACGACCATCCACCCGAAGCGGGAACCGAAGATAGGGAATGGTATGGAGATAAAAGTCATCCTCCTTTTCTATCTTGACCTCCCTCATATCCGGACAGGGCACTACATACGGTGAAAAATCTTTAGTTGCCTCACGCAGATGGTCCAGTGAGCCAACACTTTCCCCTACCCAGAGGTAATCATAAACAGGTATTTCAGATAAAGGAATTGTGGCTTCCTGACGGTGAACCTTAAAGATTCCACCTTTGCTCCGAACCATTCCGTGCACAATTCCCAGAAGGTCCTCTAAGGCGGCATCATGCTCTATCGTTTCAATTCCCGGAGAGATATGGCTTTTTGGTTGGGTTGCATTAGCTAAAGAATCATACCCCAAATCATCATAAAGACCATCCACCTCATATTCATCAAGAATTCGTTCCAGTTTTGGAAGAAGGTAAGCTCTCCATCCAGGACTGGCAGGAGAACAGTGCGCATATTGGTAGAAAAGTTGAACCGATTTTTGAATTTTATCTCCGGAGGTTGACGCTGCCCGAATTGCCCACTCCTCCCTGAAGTCAGGGTCGCGGATGTCAAAGAATCCGGTGGAGATATAGGGGATTATCTTCATCCCCAAACTATGGACCAGTTTTATGAAATGACGGAATCCCTCCTCGTCGTGGCTGGTAAACTTGTCCGCACCTAAGACCCTCAAAGGGTCATTCCATTCCTCATGGATTTGAATTAAACCAACATTATGTTTAGCGAATTCTGTCAGTAACTCAATATCATAGGTTGTAGGCTCAATTGAAAATCTTTGCGGATATTCTCCTAGATTGTAAGTTACCTGGCCGGGTAAATAATCCTTTACCATCCACTTCCTCCGAGATTTACTGACCGATTTGTTTGCGTCTAATAAGTTTTTTTGCCGTTGTTGATGAGTTTCTGCATCCAACTCTGCTATTCTCATTTTAGACATTTTCAAGCCCCCAGAAATAGAAATCTAAAGGAAAGAGAGAGACTAATAATCTTTTTTGCTCTTCATCTCCTGCGAAATTCTCGGGAGAGAAACCAAAGAGTAAACGCACCATCTCTATATCGGAGAGAGAAACTACGTTCTGGGTTTCCTGCTCCTCGATCTTAATTTCCTCTTCCCAAATCAGGGTTGCTTTCTGCCTGCTATCTGTCATCTCAAGGGTAATGGAGGTGCCCTTTTCTATTCTGTAAAGTTCTGTTTTGCTCTGAATCTGCTCCCGGAAGGAGAAAAGCGTTTTCTTTAAATCAACAATCTTAAACATACAGAAAGGAATAACTTCCCAGGAATAACTTCTCTGATACAGGGTGCGCAGTATGCTACTGTCCTTGCACGGAGTAGCAACAATAAGGTTAGAGAAAGAGCAATTAGGATGATTGAGAAGGGAGGAGAAAAGTTTAATTACCACCGAAGGCTCTCCGCCAAATTGGATCACCCGATGTTCACTTAATACGGCATAAGCATAGGAATCCTTCTCCTTCCCTATCCAGATCTCTGAATTTGTGTTCTTTCCAACATCCTCTCAAAATCCTCACGGGAATGTTTAATCCTTAAAGGCTCCTTTTCATAAATTTCAATGATTCTTTCTAAATCCTTCTTTTCATTATAGCTTCTCCAGGTAAAATCTTTTCCAATATTCACTTCTTTTAATGAGCGCCGGTTCAGATGAAAAAGCACTTTTCTCCCTGAAGTTTCCCATCCGAAATGTCTGTATCTTTGCGTATCTCCCCCGAGGACGGATAAAGGTATTTCCCTTTCCTTCATTTCTTCTGTTGTATAGTTTAACAGTTTCCCCATATACCCTCTACCCTTATAATCAGGATGGGTAGCTACACCAGCAATACCGCCTACCTTAATCCTGGAGCCATCAACAATTGCTTCCAGCGGGACTAATCCCACACAACTGACCAATTTCCCATCCTCCTTAATCACAAAATAGTTCCCGGGAATAATGTTTTTCCTTTTAGAGCCCAGAGGATAGTAATTAAAGAAATGCTGCTTGGTAAATCCATAGGCTCCTTCTGCTAAATCCATCAATTCATCATATTCCTCGGGATGCATTGTCCTTGGTCCTTCATAATTTCCCATTATTCACCAAATATTTTCTTGGCATTAAACCGCATTATGCCACCGTATTTTCTTTACTCACTGGTCTTTCATACTTGATATTCTCGGACTTTATCCATTAACCGATTAGCAAAATCTATATCTGCAACTTTGTCAACCTCGTATAAGATTCCACCAATCAAGTTGTGTCTTTCCAAAGCAGTATAAAAATCGTTGCATTCAACATCAACAATAAGAGGGATAAAACCTGTCACAATTTTAATTTTATTCAAAACATTAAATGCAGGGGGAGAATCCTTGTCATCACAAAAACGAATTGCTTTTAGTCCTTTAATGGTAGAAACTGCCTTTAGTAAATGTCTGCCATTACCATGAAGATGCAATATTCCGCCATCAAATTTATTAAATATTCTTTCGACAGGTTCCCTTCCCCATTGTTCAAAGTATTCAACAGAGGTCATATGAAAAGGGTCAACACTTTCTGAAACAATCCTCCCAGGAATCCATTCTGCCAGATTGCTACATGTGCCATTACCAAGTAAAGGTATTTGGTCAAAAAAATCGGTCTGGACTTCAGCATTTAAATTATGAGCAAAATCAATTGCTTTTTGCACAAGTTCTGGTTTATCAATTAAGGAAAGATATGTTTTCGTTGCCCCGATTAATTCAAAGATAGAATTAAGACCGTCTATTAAAATAAAATGGCTGATGCCAAATTTGTTTGATGCTCCTTTAACAAATATTTTTAGCTGGTTAATATAGCGCTTATACCATTTATGGCTTTTGTCAAACTTAAGCTTATCCAATTCTGCTAAGTCGTTAAGAAGAGGGGTGACCATAGAGGAAACCCATCCAGCAGTTAGACCAGCAGTTGCTGTATCGCGTGTGAACTTGATATCCCCTCCTAAAATCCCTCCATATATGCCCTGGTCCATTTCTGATAAATAAACACTGGGAATGCTATCATCCAACAGATTAATTCGCTCGTGAAGAACACTGTCCCAGAATAAAATTCTTTCAGAAGGGTCTGGATAATCGCAATTACCAGCTATATTATTATTTTTAAATTCTTCCAAATGTTTATTGGGAATGTGCATCCCGGCAAAAATTTTGTCTTGGTCGCGTTCTTCATATAAAGATCGCAATCTATTAAGAACATCTTGCGTATTTTGTTTATAAGCCAGCGTTTTCACTTATTCCTTTCTAAAATTTCAATGGATATTGTCCATACTTTCTGCAACTCTCAATCATTGTGATACAATTATCTGAGGTCTTTTTAGGGATGGGTATTTCATAGCAAAAGGAGCATGGAGAAAGGATAAAGCCTCCATTCTCTCCAGCATCTTTTATGCAATTTTTAACCTTTTGCTCTATTTCTTCATTAGGGCAGGCGCTTAAATCACTATATTCAATATTGCCGATTAGACAGATATCTTTGCCAATTTTCTTTTTGGCATCAGCGAGAATAACATCTCCCATCGGAGGGGGTTCTAATACATTGAGACCATCGGTTCCCATATCCCGGAATTTCTCCAAGAAATCATTTACCTTTCCACGAGAATGAACAATGGTTAAATAACCATAACTGTGAACTTTATCAATCAGTTTCGGTTCATAGCTCATAACAAATTCATCAAAGTCTTTTGGACTCATAAGCGGAGGCAAGGCAAGTTCTGGACCATTAAAGTAGAATACCGTCTCCTGAGAACCAATATTTTTTGTAACAGTTAAGTTTTCCTAAAATAATATTTTACTCCACTACTGTCCCGTTAACTTAGAGTGAAAATGCTGCAAACCCTCAATATTACAGGTATCTTCAAAGGAAAAAATTTTAAACGATTTGAAATGTTGGTAAAATATGGCCATTTCAAAATAATGAAAGGAGTGGCCAATGCATACAGGAAAATTAGTCTTTGCGCAATTAATGGAATTGCTTCCACTGTACGAATTCCAGCGGTGCGTTCAGCGCTATCAAGGCAACTACCGGGTAAAAAATTTCTCATGTCTGGACCAGTTTTTATGTATGGCCTTTGCCCAACTTACCTATCGGGAAAGTCTGCGGGATATAGAATCCTGTCTTCGGGCGATGGAGCCACGGCTCTATCATATGGGTATCCGGAGCAAGGTCTCCCGAAGTACGCTGGCCAGAGCCAACGAAAACAGAGATTGGCGCATCTATGCCGACTTCGCTCAGGTATTGATTGGGATAGCCCGGCCTCTCTATCTCAACGACGATTTCGGGGTACAACTGAAGCAAACGGCTTACGCCTTCGATTCTACCACCATAGACCTTTGCCTGGAACTCTTCCCCTGGGCAAAGTTCCGCAAAACCAAGGCCGCCATCAAACTCCATACTCTCCTGAATCTGCGTGGCAGTATCCCGGAATTCATCCATATTACCAAAGGCAAAGTACACGATGTCAATATTCTGGATCTTCTGATTATTCAACCTGGTTCTTTCTATGTAATGGACCGGGGTTATCTGGACTTCGCAAGGCTCTATGCCATCCATCAGTCTTCCGCTTTCTTTGTAACACGAGCCAAGCGGAATCTCAAGACCAAACGCCGATATTCACGGCCGGTGGACAAAGCCACCGGTCTTCGCTCAGACCAGACCATCGTTCTTACTGGTATCAAGACCGCCAGGGACTATCCAGAACCTTTACGACGCATTTCCTATCGCGATCCCGAGACCGGAAAACATCTGGTGTTTTTGACCAACAACTTTGTCCTACCAGCCCTTACTATTGCCCTTCTGTTCAAAGCACGGTGGCGGGTAGAACTGTTTTTCAAATGGATCAAACAACACCTTCGCATCAAGGCTTTCTTCGGTACATCCGAGAATGCCGTAAAGACTCAGGTTTGGATTGCCATCTGCGTGTATGTCTTGGTGGCCATTTTAAAGAAACGCCTTCAGACCGACCGGAGTCTTTACACAATTCTACAGGTTTTGAGCCTCAGCCAATTCGAGAAAGAACCACTCTACGACTTGCTTTCGCAACAATTAGACCATTTATCAAAGAACAGCACCTTGCCGAAACAGTTGCTATTATTCAATCTTTAACGGGACAGTAGTGTTCTTTGACATAAGTTATTGACAACTTACCCCTATCTGTGAGATACTACCTCCAACGGAGGTGGTATCATGAAAAGGAAAAATGCAGTCAGATTAAAAGTAAAAGAGAAAGAGTTGCTAAGGCAACTTTTAAGTAGGGGTAAAGAAAGGGCAAGAAAACTGACGCGTTGCCGGATCCTATTGCTGGCCGATGAAGGCAAGAAGGATGCTCGGATAATAGAATCTTTAAGGGTAGCACGCAATACGGTCCGCCAGGTTCGCCAAAGGTATGTCCGGGAAGGCTTGAAGGCGGCAATCAATGAACATCCGCGGTCAGGAGCGCCGAATAAGTTCAGCGGCCGCCAGAAGGCCAAGATTACCGCCATAGCCTGTTCAGAGCCTCCGGAAGGAAGGAGCCGCTGGACTCTTCGCCTGATCGCGGATAAGATTGTGGAGTTGGAATTCGCTGACAGCATATCCTATAAAACAGTTGAGCGCATCTTAAAAAAAACGAACTTAAGCCTCACTTAAAGAAACATTGGTGTATCGGTCAGATTACGGCCGACTTTCTCTGGCGCATGGAAGAGGTCTTAAATCTCTATGAGCAAACTTACAATCCGCAAAGGCCGGTGGTCTGTTTTGACGAACGGCCTTGCCAGTTGACGGGGGAGGTGGTAACCCCCATTCCTATGAAACCCGGAAAAGATTTCCGCCAGGACTATCATTATGACAGAAACGGCACTTGCGTGACGATGTTAGCTTTTGAACCCTTAACCGGCAAACGGATTACTGTTGTCAGAGAACAAAAAACCAAGAGAGATTACGCGATGTTTATGGAGGAGTTGGCGCAGGCGTATCCGGAGGCGGAAAAGATTATCCTAATTCAGGATAATCTTAACACGCACAACCCCTCTTCCTTCTACGAGACCTTTCTTCCGGAAGACGCCTTTCGTCTATCTCAGCGCTTCCAAATGTTTTACACGCCCAAGAGAGCCAGTTGGCTAAATATGGCGGAGATAGAATTTTCCGCCCTTGCCAAGCAATGTCTTGACCGGCGCATTGGCGATCTTGCGACCTTATCTAAAGAAGTGTACGCTTGGACCGGGGAACGGAACCGCAAGAAGGCAACCGTTTCCTGGCAGTTTACAAAAAATGACGCCCGAAAGAAGTTTGATAGATTCTATCTGGATGTCAAGAATTAATGTCACAGAGCAGTAGTGATATCAAATATATCTTTAATCCTGACATTAATTATCTTTGCCTTTCCTATTCTGCAGGTATGTAAGGCTTTGTGCTTTGAAAAAACCTTCTCCATCTTCTTAAAATCATTAATATAACCCTTTTTTCTTAAATATTCTACAGATTGAGAAGGTACCTCAGTGCCATCGGGAAGAATTACAAAAGAACCTTTGAAATCACGATAGTATCGATAAGGAACCTGCATATATTCCTCTACACTATGCAACTCTGTGCAGGAAGAAAAACCAACCCCTAAGAAGAGATTCCAGGCATCTAACTTATATAACTGTTCAAAAGTACTACCCTTGCCAAAGCTTCTTACCCCTTCCCCCATAACATCCTTGCGATGGGGACCAATGGCGGCAACCGAATGGCAGATATGATGACTCCTGATAGCTTCTTTTCTTTTTCTGAAAATCTCGGGAATTATACCCACCTCTGACTTTACCGATGTATTGGCTAGATCAAAGACTACCTTTTCTTGATCATGAAAAGAACCCCAGGTAAATGTCGGCATTACTATTGTTCCTTCTTTTCCAACCGTCTCCAGCAAAGCATCAATTATGGTATCGGCCCCTCCTACTACATAACCAAAAGAACTTAAAGAGGAATGAACTAAAACCACATTCTTTTCTTTCAGTCCAACGGTTCTCAAACTATACTTTATATCTTCTTTATTGACAGTTTCCTCCTCCATTTCTGCAAATTTCTAAAAACCTTCATTAGCAAACATGGGTAATAAGTTCTACCTTCTTTCCCGGCTTAAGAGGTATTTCTAAACGAGCAAATGCCATCTCGAAACTGGAACGATTATTTTTAGAGTAGGAGTTAAATGGTAAACACGGCCAGTGAAATGTACAGGGGGTACTGGTAGATATTATAGCTTTCTGACTAGCAAAAAGAATTTGATTCCCTTTTCCGAGTCTATATCTGATAACAGTTTTGCCAAGTTTGACATCCTGGTTGTTTAAACGAATACTATCGCCAGGTTTCACAAAAAGAGGGATGTTCCATAAAAACCTTTCTTTAGATGGCCCTCCGATAACTGCTCTGATGAGACATGTTGATACATTGGGCCACTTGACCTCGAGCCGGCCAACGAAATCGGGATAAATGGCTTCCAAATATTTTGGTTTCGCATCAAGGCCTATACGTCCACCTACTAAAGGTCCTTGTAACCTTTTGTTCACCGGGAGAAACGTATTATGCAATGGATGTTTTTTATCCTGACTACCATTAATGATAAGCCCTGTGGTTTTATGCCAGAGACTGAAATGGTTATTATTCCCTAAATTAAAAGGATTCCTTGGAGAAACAATACTGGCATCAGCAGACAGTGTAACTTCCCATGCTCCTTTGCGAATAAAGCCAGATACTGTGGTTAGCTGCCTACAACCTTTCCAGGGATGGTATGCGGGAATTTCTCCTTCTTGATAATGAATAAAATTTTCCAGCCATCTTGCACATTCTTCTCCCTCCATAGCTACTGGAGCCTTCAGTCTAACAAGAGCTGCCTGCTTGATAAAGGAACGGCCTTCAGGGAAAATGCTGAAACCAAAATGACCCCAAGTGAATGGAGAAGAATGATAGCGACAACGTTTATCAATAGTTGCCACATGGGTAAAATCCGGATAGGAAACTGTTTTATGGAAATTCAATGCCCGGCGCAAAACTTCACGGTAAACTGGCTGTGGAGACAAAACATTCATCCGTGCTATACCGGCCAATGAGACAATATTGTACAAAGGTGTTGGTCCCCTGTCCTCAGCCCAGTAACCATCAGGATGCTGGTATTCAGCAAAACGAACAGTGAACTTGTCAGCCAGCCTGCACCAATCTTTTTTTTGCAGAATAATCCCTGCCAGATAGAGAGCAACCGCATAGAGAATGGCATGGTTGGGTCCTGTGCTGAAAGACATCCAGTTAAACCGTCTCTGCTCAAGATAACCTTTAATCCGCATTGCTAGATTGCCCGCACTTCTTAAAAATGTCTTTTCCCAGATTACTCTGCGAGAAGATTCCAGCTCATCCTTGATTAGGAAATAGGCATCGGCCCAGAAAGTCAGAAGTCGCTGGTCGACCATTTTACCCTTATTTCCATAGGAGCTATAATTGATTTCTCCATTGCTATCGGTGACTTTAGCCACATAGTCTCCGAGTTTGATAATAACTTGAAGAATTTTTTGGTCTTTGAAGTAAGGATTATCAGGAAAATTTGTTTTATAAAAATATGCCAGAGGATAAATAAATTGCTGGCCATAAAGGAAATAGCTTCTTGGATCTTTTGGCGAAAAATATCCCTCTGGATTAAGACGCTCCAACATCGCTGGGATACGATCCTTTACACTATCCCGATAAAGCTGAGGAAATTTAATCATCCAATTTTAACAACGTAGCGCTATTAGAATAAAAGATTTTCTTTTCTTCTTGGCTAATTGGATAAAGCTTTCTTCGTTCCCATTTCCTAAGTGGGCAATGATAAGTTTTGCCTATATGGTCATGTCAATTATGGACATCTTCTCTATACTTCTCCAGAGTTTCAACCATGGCTAAAACATTTTCAACCGGGGTTCCTTTGAGAATAGCATTGGAGGGTCCGAGAACAAGTTTTGCCCCTTTAGCCTTTTCGATCAGCTCCTTTGTTTCCTTAATAACTCTTTCTGGATTTGCATTATGCAATAGAGCAGAGGGTATATTTCCAAAGAATATTTTCTCAGGATATCTCTCCTTTAATAAATCTATCTCCATCCCGGCATTTTTATCTATCTCTCCATATGCCTGGCATCCCGCCTTGATTAAAATCTCATCCAGGATGGACCACAAATTGCCATCGGAACGAAAACTATAGACCATATTATTTTCTTTACAAAAGTCTCCGATCTTCTTCAGGCGAGGCGTCATCATTTTCTTAAAACAGTCCGGAGAATACATCGGTCCTTTATTACTGGCTAAATCGCCTCCTCCAGCAATATAGCGAACACCAAGTTTATTTAATATTTCGAGTTCATAAAGCGCCCTTTCCAAAGCAAGATCAAGATACTCTTCAATAGCCTCTGGATAGAGCAGGGTTGCGGGAAGCCAGATATTATCTGGTGGAATACAAATACCCGCAGCAGACACTATCAGCTCAAACCCATCTGCCCCTGCCTTGCGGAAATTCTCTATAAGGTTAGAATAATAATCTACAAGATGGACATCTTTCTTGAAATTTTTTCTTTCTTCTTTGACTATTTTTGGTATATCATCTACAGTTAAATTATCTTGAGGACCTTTAATTGCCGCAAAATTTCCTGAAGCAGGGTCGTATTTTCTGATGGTTGGGTTACTTTCAGAACCATACACAAAGGTGAATTTATCTATCTGCTTAATCGGTTTTTCTGTCAGGCGCCAGGGCATTCGGATAAAGTCCCATTTTAGGACTTTATTTAATTCCACAAGATCGTAATAAAGTTTCTCTTCAAACTCCTGATGAAACTCATCCCCTTTGCTCCAGGTTAAAGATTCGGCATAATGGAGAGTCGTTGTGCCCGCATTTACCTTTCTTCCTAAAAGTTTGCTGGCGACATCACAGGCAACCGCCGGCCCCCAGGAAGGGATATAATCCTTCTTTTCAAAAGGGTCTTGGGATTGATATAATTCCTTCATATCCTCAATAACCTCTTGGCATTCTTAAAAGCAATCTTTTCAAATGTCTTCTTCTTAATTAATCTCCTTTCCTCTGCCTCCTTTAAAAATTTAATTTGGGGGCATTTCTGCCCTGGGGATAAATAGTCGGTGCCAAAGAGAAGTTTATCCTGAAATTCCTCCAAGAAACGATACCCGAACCCCGAGTCACGAGTGATGGCATTGTAGCCACTGCCAGCAGAAAGGTCGCCATAGAGATTAGAGTATTTAGAAAATAGCCTATCCAGTGCTCCTTTTTTTACCTTTCCCTTTGGGTAGCCAGTAAAGTCCTTCTTTTTCACATCGGAAGAGATTTCAGCCCAAAAATGTGGACCATGACCGATAAAGATTGTTCTCGGAAATTTTTTGAGCATCTTTTCCAATCTCGGAAGACCGATATCATCCTTATTTCTTAATCCATCTAAATGCAGAACAATCAGCATCTTTAATCTTCCGCAGGCCTCGTATATTTTTTGCAGTCGGAGGTCATCCACCCATAAACCGGCTAATTCCTCGCCAAAACCTTTACATCCTCTTTCTTTATACTCCTTTATTACCCTATAGAAATCAGTTGAAGGGGAAGAGTTTCCTCTTCTTGGGTCAACATTGCAGAAGGGGATAAGTCTATCCGGATGCCGCTTACAAGCCTTTAATACCTCATCAGTGGTTACATAATATAAGGTTTCTTCCGGATTCTCAATCGGTAAAACTATGCTTTTCTCAATCCCATTTCTATCCATAAATTTTAAAAGTTGATTAACCTTCAATGGCTTCCCTAAACCGAGTTTCCCGATATGGGTGTGGATATCAATCATTCTATTCTCCTTTTTTTAAACAAGATTAACAGGTATGCTGTCATTCCCGAGGTTAGTAATCGGGAATCTATAGATTCCTGCTTACACAATGCAGGAATGACAGTTTATTCAATCTCACTTAAACATCTTTTCATATGTTTAATACTTTTCTCTATCCCTGCCTTAGCATCTTCCTTTGCTTCATACTCCAAAGAGAGGTAGCCATTGTAACCGGCATCCTTCAGTATTCTGAAGCATTCAGCAAAATCTATATCCCCCTCTCCTACGGGAACCGCCAAAAGACCATCTTCTTTTTTCTTAAGGTCTTTAACATGAACCATCGCGGCATAGGAAGCGGTATTTTTTACTCCTTTTGAAGGCTCTTCGCCATAGGACCAAAAATTGCCGATATCCACATTTGCCTTCAAAAAGGGAGAATTTATTTTGTTAAGATAGAAAAGAACCTGCTTTGAGGTTGCCGCCAGACCCCCATGGTCCTCAAGAGCCAAGATGATCTTGTTCTGCTTTCCGTATTCAGTGCATTCTGCTAAACAATCGCAGATTAAATTGCTTCCTTCTCCCCAACTTAAACCTTTTCTTCCTCCGGCAAAGACTCTTAAAACCTTTGCTCCTAATTGATTTGCTTCATCAATCGCTAATTTTACTTTAGCAATTTCTTCTCTTACCTTGCCTGTTCCAACTACCGCGCCAAAGTTATTTCCCACGATATATCCCGAGAGAGCGATGTTATTGTCATTTAGCCAGGCAGGGAGTTCAGTGAACTCTCTTTTTTTATCCTCCCAGTAATAGCCTAAATCAACTCCCTCAAAACCAACGCTGCTTGCATATTCAATAAATTCTTTTACGGTCATCTTCTTTGCAGAAAAGAGTTGAGCACAACTATAAATCGTAATACTTGTCTTCATTTTTCACTCCTTATTTAGATTCCTGTTTGCACAGGAATGACAGAATGGGTTGTCATTCCTGCATTGTCTCCCCCTGTCATTCCCGCAATCAGTTAGCGGGAATCCATTCCATTCATCCTATTTTGACACTATCCTTTTCTGCGAAAAGTTAATCCCCAACCACCAAGTTCTTCTGGATTTCCTTTGTCTTCCGGGAGCAACTCCTTATAGTTTTCCGCCACCTTGCGAAATGCCTCTGCATGTTCCTCGATGATTTTTGGACGATAATGCTTAAACCAGGGAATAGAAAATACCTTTTCCTGAATACCCTCTGAAACCGGTAGACTTCCAAGAGGTTGTCTTATATCACAGGCAGAATTAACAATTCTGGTTGGTTTTCCCTGATGATATACATCTATACTATTAAAGATGGGATGCAGATGCAAAGGCTTGTTACATCCTGGACCAGTGGGGACCCCTTCGGCAGTCACCGCCTCACAAAAGCGGGTAATGGAAAGATTATCCAATTCCTCAGAGCGATAAAGACCTAAAGGAGCATACCAACCACCTTTGGTAGTTTTGGAATTCTTTTCCGGTCGATGCGCTTTGATTCCCGGGGTTCCCTCTAAAAGGTCCCAGAAGTAATTCATCGCTTTATCAATCTCTGCCATTCTTTGGGGATAAAGTTTTAATTGCACCCTTCCTACAGCAGAAGAAAGTTGATGCATTCTATATTTATATCCACCCCAGGGAAGGCCGGAACCTTTTTTAATATCTTCTAATTGAATCTCATTATGCCGGGCATAATGGCCAAAGGCAAGTGCTCGCTCATAGATTCTCCGATCATTGGTGAGCATAATCCCGGCTTCTCCGCAGGGGAAGGATTTGCCGCTCATCAAGGAAAAGGCCGATACATCCCCGATTGTTCCTACCATTTTTCCTTTATATAATGCCCCATGGGCATGGGAGCAGTCCTCAATCACTTTAAGATTATGCTTTCTGCCAATTTCCATAATGGAGTCCATCTCTGCGGGATAAGCACAATAATGAACAACCACAATCGCTCTTGTCCTTTCGGTAATCCTTTTCTCAATATCATCCGGGTCAATGCATAGGGTTTCCGGGTCAATCTCGGCAAAAACAACCGTTCCTCCAAGGGAAAATACAGGCAGAGCCGAGGCCCAGTAAGTAATGGAAGGGCAGATAATCTCATCCCCTTTGCCAATCCCTAAACCAAACATCGCTCCATGCAAAGCGCCGGTGCCGGTGCTATGGCCAAGAGCGTATTTCATCCCATTCCAGGCGGCATACTCCTCCTCAAACTTCTTGGTTACATCGGTTCCGGACATATTCCCGGCACGTAACACCTTCAAAACCGCCTCTTCAATCTCCTTGGTGATGATCGGCCAGGTAAAGATATCACCCACATCGGTCTGAACCGTTTTTTCTCCTCCAAAAATCGCCAATTTAGACATAATTTACTCCTCCTTCATCTCCCGGGCAACATTTAAAAGATGTTGAATCTTTGGCTCATCCTCCAATCTACTCATAGAAAAACTGATGAGATAAGGTTTGGATTCGGCTATCTTACAATACATCGCCTCAAGCTCTTCAGCCGATAAATCATGAATATGCCAGGATAAAATGCGGGATTGAAATTTACAGGGGCAATGTTGATGCAGAAGTTCCGGTGTCAGGTACTGGTCAGCGCTGGGGTCAAAGTATTCAATCTTTAATTCCTTTAAAAATGGCAGATGCTCTACCCGCAAGAGTTCACTGTGAAGAGAACGTTCAGTTGCCTTTAGTCCTTGAAAAATCTCCTCCCAGTAAGGGACAACGAATTCCTTGAAGATTTTAGGTGGAAACATCCCGCCAAAATCATCGGGAAAGCCATGAAGACCTGGCTGGATAGGTGTTCCAAAATGTTCGCTGATTGTCCTTGCATAATTTAATGCACTTTTGGTACAAAATTTTAAAAGTCTATGCGCTCTTTTAGGGTCATCATAGGGAAGGGTCAAAAAATCCGAGCCCATCAGCAGGACCGCTGTGGTTATTGGCCCTTCCAAGGGATGGCCAATAAAATTTGGAGATTGGGGACAACGTCTTTTTATTTCAGCACAGATTTTTAATCTTTCTTGAATCAAGGGAGCGGCTAAATAGTCCTTTGGCTCAGTTAATTGGTCAATCTCTTCTGGTTGATGAATTATCGGAAAGGGCTTTGGTTCAGCATCCTCAGCAAAGACAATCTTTGCCCCTAAAGATGCGATATGGGGATAGCAGAATCCGGCCAGTCTCGGTATGGGAGGCTCCACACCCAGCCGTCTTGCCAATGGTTTAATTCTTTCGTAGGACTGAAGAATGGCCTCCACATCAAAGTGTAATTCATTCTGCTTAACTCCACCTACTTCGGCTAACAAGCTATCGGAAAAACCAAAACTAAAAGATTGTCCCATTTTTCTACAATTTCAGAATTTTGCAGCCAGCATTATTTCGATATAGCAGCCAAGAATTGCGCTATTATAAGCTATTTAAATCCCTCCTACTATACTATCTGCTATCTTTAGTAGCAATATGCGAAAGTTAGCTTCTAGATTAAGATTGTAGCAAATTTTGCTGGTGATAGAATAGGGATGCCTTGAAATTTTTTAAGAGGTTGCAAATGTTTTGTATCTCCGGAAACGATATAATCTGCCTTTCCTGCCAAAGCACACTCTAAAAACTTATTATCCTCAGGGTCTTCTTTTATTGTCTTAACCTTAATTGTTGGGATAACGGTAATAGCATTAAGAAGTAAAGCAAAGGAAAGACCCTTGATATCGTCGTCTGTAATACCCCTCTTAGAAAACTTTTTTTCCCTCAGAACACGATTTATCTCTTCTATAATCTCCGGCGAGATAATTAATAGGAAGAGCCCTTTTCTCCATGCTTTTAATATTTCTCCTGGCGATCCTTTTTTCTTTATAAGCCCGCTTACAAAGATATTAGTATCAAGAACAACTCTTTTCATCTCTTTTCCGCTCTGACTTTCTCGATGATCTTTTCAATATCTTTTTCTGTTAGCTTCATTCCCCTGGTCTTTCTCCAGATATTATCCAGAGCAGAAAAGCTTTTTTCTCGTAATTCTACTAACGTGTCAAATTCTCCTAAAGGAATAAGAGCCGCTATTGGTTTCCCGGCCCGTTGAATAATAAATTCATCACCCCCATAGCAGGACCTATTCAATAACTCTCCTAAATTTCTCCTAACCTTTATTGCACTCACTGTTTTTTGCATTTTCGCTCCTTATTATAATAATTGTATCAGTTGTATCATATTTATTCCTCTTTGTCAACTTTTGCAATCTACAGATTAAAATGTTTGATTGCATCTTGGATAGCTTGCTCCATCAATCGAATCATTTCGTCTACCTCACTTTTAGTGATAATGAGTGCGGGGGCAATAACCAAAATATCTCCATTGTTGCGCAGAATCATTCCATTTTTCCAGCAGTGGTCTCTGATGTAGGTGCCGACCTTAAGCTTAGGGTTAAGGGGAACTTTGCTCTTTTTGTTAGCGACCAATTCTATCGCCCAGAGCGTTCCCATTCCCCGGATATCACCGACTATTGGATATTTATAGAGTCCCTTTAACCTTTCCTTCAGAAATTTCCCGATAGTGGCGGCCTTCTCCACCAATCTTTCCTTTTCAATAATTTCAATATTGGCCAAAACAGCAGCAGCCACCGTAGGATTGCCACTGAAGGTAAAGCCATGGCGAAAATCCTTGCCCGCTCTTCTAAACTCATCAGCGATCTCAGACTTGGCGATGACTACACCCATTGGTAGATATCCTCCACTAAATCCTTTGGCCAAACAGAGAAAGTCAGGAACAACCTTCCAGTTCTCGCAGCAGAAGAACTTCCCGGTCTTACCAAAGCCAACCTGAATCTCATCGAAGATAAGGAAAATCCCATAATTATCGCAGAGAGCTCTTAATCCTTGAAGATAGCCATCCGGTGGGACAGGATAACCAATATTTGAACCAGGAATTGGGTCAACGATGACTGCGGCCACTGTCTCCAGCTTCTCCCCGAGGATGACCTGTTCCATATTTTTCAAGCAGGCAAGGTTGCAGGAGGAAGGCTCTAACCCTAATTCACAGTGGTAACACCAGGTAGACATCGCATGCGAAAATCCGGGAGACAATAAAGGTTGGAAAGGTTCAGCAAAGTCAGGCAATCCTGTAGCCGATAAAGCGCCTAAGGTTGCTCCGTGATAGGAATACCTTCGGCCAATAATCTTATAGCGGGAAGGTTCCCCTTTCTGCCAGAAATATTGTCTTGCCATCTTGATTGCAGATTCACAGGCTTCTGAGCCGTCATTAACAAAAAAGGAAACGGAGAGATCTCCCGGAGCAAGGGAGGCAAGTTTCTCGGCTAATCTAATCACCGGCACCGTATAACAGTCATGGTAACTGGGGAAAAATTCCAATTTTTCCATCTGTTCCTGCACCGCCCTGGCTATCTCAGGACGATGGTGTCCACAAATAGTGGTAAGAAGAGAGGCAAATGTATCTAAGTAGCGTTTCCCATGGATATCGGTAAGGTAACAACCCTCTCCCTTGACAAATATTTTTAGCTCCTTTTCGATGTCCGCATAATCGGATAAACTTGTCCAGACATATTTTTTAGCCACTTTAACCAATTCCTCTATTTTTTTCTTATCCATTTTTCTTTCCTTTTTATTTAACTCTTCCCTGTTCCTAATTATTCTTCTTAGTAATTGATGCTAATTGGGTATCTGCCAAAGATTTGCCAGTCCTGCCCGCAGATACTGTGAGGGGGGCACCGGACAGATTGCATCTATTACTTTCGGGTCGATAAGTATCTCCATTGTAGGCACCCGGTCGGGGATTCGACCCTCAAGTGCCGCAAATACTCTCTCTCGTGAGTTCATTGTCGACATTTGAGTAAATTCTTCGCAACCTGAGCAATTGACTCCGGAGAGAAGCCGAACCTGTCCAACAGCCAATCGTGGGAGCCAACAATATGTACATATGTATCCGGGAGTCCTATCCGCTTAAAGGGCACACCTACTCCGCCTTCCGCCAGCACTTCCGCAACCGCACCTCCCAGACCACCGATAATATTATGCTCTTCCACAGTTATTATGCCCCTGGTCTCATCAGCGGCTTTAAGGATAGCTTCCTTATCTATCGGTTTTACCGTATGCATACTTAAGACACGCGCCTGGATACCATCTTTAACCAGAAGTTCAGCGGCCTGATAAACCCGGTAAGTAATTGTGCCGGTTCCGATGAGGGTAATATCTCCTCCCGCTCGTGCCTGAATGGCTTTGCCGATCTTAAAGTCAATTTTTCCCTTATGCAACCGAGGCTCCTTTTTATACCCACAACGATAATAAACCGGCCCTGGATGTTTGACCATCGCATAGGTAGCCGCCTCAGCCTCAGTGAAATCGGCCGGGGCCACCACCACCATGTCCGGCAAGGCTCTCATAATTGCCAGATCCTCTGTGGACTGGTGCGAAACCCCCAATGCTCCATAAGCCAAGCCTCCACCAATGATGACAATCTTGACATTGACATTATGATAACATACGTCATTGCGGATCTGTTCCAAACAGCGCAGGGTAGGGAAATTGGCAATGGAATAGGTAACCGCAATGTTGCCTTCCATCGCCAAACCACAGGCGATGTCGGTCATATTCTGCTCAGCCACGCCAACGTTAAAGTAACGGTCAGGGAAAGCTTTAGCAAATGGCTCTATTTCACCGTAGCCAATATCGGCAAGAACCAAAAATATTCTTTCATCTTTTTTGGCAATTTTCAATAGCGTCTTATTAAATACCGTCCTCATATTCAACCCCCAATTCTTTATAGGTAGCAGAAAGCTTCTCGTCCTCAACACAGCGGTAATGGGATGCTACCGTATTTTCCAGATAACCGATACCCTTGCCCTTCACCGTATGGGCAATGACAAAGGAGGGCCTGGATTTTTCAAAGGGAATGACTGAAAGAGCCTGTTCAATCTGCCTAAAGTTATGTCCGTCAATCTCTTTAACCGCCCAGCCAAAATCTTTGAGTTTTTTGGCAAAGGGCTCAAGATTAATGATTTCTTCTGCCTTGCCCAGCGCCTGAATCTTGTTATAATCAACGATTGCAATCAGATTATCCAATTTATGCTGAGCCGCAAACATAATCGCCTCCCAGGTGGAGCCCTCGTTGCAGTCCCCATCACTCATCAAGACAAAGATGCGATGCTTTGCTCCGGTATGTTTGGCGGCT
>PFWI01000016.1:20872-22104 GCA_002791075.1 bacterium (Candidatus Ratteibacteria) CG_4_9_14_3_um_filter_41_21
GCTGCCGCATGACCTTTGCTAAGGATGAAACGGTCCCGCTTTGGCCAATCGGAATTTTTTGAGTCAAGGCGCAATATTTTCTCAAAGAGCACGATCAACAAATCTGCCTCGGACAGTGAACTACCGAGATGGCCACTATGACGTAAATTAGTCATCATCACTGCGTGCGCCCGTATCTTAGCCGCGAGTTTCCTATAACCCTCATCTTTATCCATATAATTTGCCTCCTTCAACTGATTGTTATGCCTCCATCAGAGACAAAGATACCCCCAATACAATAAGATGCCTCATCCGAAGCCAGGAAAAGAGCCATCTGAGCAATCTCCTCTGGCTTCCCGTATCTTCTGGCCGGAGTGGTAGCTAAAAATTTCGCTTCATCAAAACTTGGGTCCTCACGGCTACTTTCATTGAGCATTGGGGTATCAACCGCACAAGGAACAATGCAATT
The DNA here is from genome assembly GCA_002791075.1 of bacterium (Candidatus Ratteibacteria) CG_4_9_14_3_um_filter_41_21. Lineage (GTDB taxonomy): Bacteria > Ratteibacteria > UBA8468 > UBA8468 > UBA8468 > UBA8468. The sequence continues at coordinate 21,321 of PFWI01000016.1, forward strand.
TACCCGTACCTTTTGAGGGGCATATTCAACCGCCAGGGAGCGCGTCAAAGAGATAATCGCCCCTTTGGTTGCGGTATAAGCGTCACATTGAGGGACACCGATTACACCAGCGCTGGAGGAGGTATTGATTACCGCTCCTCCCCCGCTTCTGATGATTTCCGGAATGCCATACTTGCAGCATAGAAAAACCCCTCTTAGATTTACATCAAGAATCCAGTCCCAGGTTTCCTCGGTAATTTCTGTAATTGGACCATCAGCTTTACGCAGAAAGATAGCCGCATTATTATAGAGAATATGCAAAGCCCCGTATTCCTTGCGCGTTATCTTAAAAATTTCTTCTACCTCATCTCTTCTGGAAACATCGGCTTTAACCAGGATTGCCTTGCCTCCCTCTCTGGTAATTTTATTTACTGTTTCTTTGCCCTTTTCTGCGTCATTGTCTACCACTACTACGCGGGCACCTTCCTGGCTAAAGAGAAAGGCAGCCGCCTGGCCTATTCCTCCAGCAGCCCCGGTGATAACCGCAATCTTATTTTTCAAGCGCATTTTCTTCTCCTATTTATTGTAGAGAAATTTCTTTTAGTTGTAGTGGTAAAGCTTGCTTTGCTTGTATTGTAGTGGTCAACCTTGGTTGACCGACGAGCAAGCTCCTGTCACTACAGGTTCGCACATCATCTAAAACACCGGAATAAGCCATTTATTTTTATCGCCTCACCATTTCTTTTACCGTCTTAATAATATCCTCCTTCTGGGGGATACAGGCATCCTCTAAACAAGGGGAGAA